>NZ_DBHHFZ010000002.1:0-150723 GCF_057238465.1 Arachnia sp. | reverse complement strand
CCAGTCCCGGCCCGCCGAGTTCTTGAGCGTGGCCAAGGAACCGGAAACAAGCGAACCCACGCAACGGGCTCACCGTGTCGTGGGTTTGAGCGTGAGTTCACCATCGACCCCACCCGCGACTACCAACCCATCGGCCAAAGAAAAAACCTGAACCTCCAAAACGGAGGTTCAGGCCATACCAATGTCCTGAGACATCACATTGTCGGGCTGACAGGATTTGAACCTGCGACCCCTTGACCCCCAGTCAAGTGCGCTACCAAGCTGCGCCACAGCCCGAAACCGCTCAACGCGCGGCTCGGGTAGCTTAGCGGGTGAACGGCCGGGGACGCCAATCGGGCTCACCAGGAAGGTGCCGGGACCGTCTTGACGGACCCCGGCCGTACCCTTGTCACCATGAACCTGCGCCTCCGCTCCCTGCTCGTCGCCCTGGTGGGGTCGACGCTCCTGCTCTCAGCCTGTTCCCCGGGGAACACGACCCCCGGCAACGCCCCCGAGGAGACCACCCCTGCGGCATCCTCCGCCCAGGAAGCCTCACCCACACCGGTCGCACCGGCCGGGGCCCTGACCATCACGTCCTCGACGGACGCCGCCCTGCCCAGTGACCCCGTCACCCTGAGCCTGGAGAACGGCACCATCACCAACGCCACGGTCGCGGGACCGGGAGGCGCGGTGGAGGGCACCTTCGAGAAGGACTCCTGGACCCCCTCGCAGGCCCTCGAACTGAACACGGAGTACAAGCTCACCGCCACCGCCAGCGACGGCACGACGAAGGAGGCCAGCTTCAAGACGGTTTCACCGGGTTCCGCCGAGACCACTTTCAGCTTGCCCTACATGGATGACGACCTGGGCGTGGGGATGCCCGCGTACGTGAAGTTCAGCCGGGCCATCCCTCAGGAGTACCGCGCATCCATCGAGAAACACGCGAAGGTCACCGTCACCCCGGAGCAGGAGGGAGCGTGGGGCTGGATCAGTGACACCGAGCTGGTTTACCGCCCGAAGGAGTACTGGAAACCCGGAACGAAGGTTTCCCTGGATCTGAAGTGGCTGGGGGTGCAGGCAACCGAGAAAACCTGGCTGAAGAAGGACTCCGGCGGCACCTTCTCCATCAAGAACGTGTCGCGTGTCATCAAGGTGGACATCGCGAACTACACCACCACCATCGTCGACAACGGGGAAGTGGTCAAGACCCTGCCCTCCACCACGGGGAAGAAAGGTTTCGTCACCCGTTCCGGCACGAAACTGATCCTGGAGAAATACAACACCCTGAAGATGAACTCCGAGACCATCGCTATTCCCTCGGGCAGTTCCGAGGCCTACAACCTGAACGTGCGTTACGCCATGCGAGTCACCTGGACGGGGGAGTTCATTCACGCCGCCCCGTGGTCGGTTGGTTCCCAGGGGAAGGCGAATGTCAGCCATGGCTGCGTCGGGCTCAGCACCGACAACGCCGGATGGCTCTACGAGAGCACCAGCATCGGCGATGTCGTGGAGTTCACCGGGTCCGATCGGAAGATGGAACCCTCCGAGGGGATGGGAGTATGGCTCTACTCGTGGGAAGACTGGAAAGCGCTCTCGGTATCCGGCTCGTGAGTTGACCAAGGGCGATCCCGGCCCGGATTGCTAGGATGACTGCGCCCATGCCTGTCATTGTTCCCGTCATTCTTCTCGCGCTGGCCTTCGTGACCACCCCGCTGTTCGTCCGCTTCCTGGGACGGAATGCAGGGTGGCCCTTGGCGGCGCTCTACGTGGCGGCCGCTGTGTTCGAGGCCCCCGCCGCCGGTGCCGTGGCGGCGGGGGAGCGGCCGGCCTGGGCCGTGGACTGGCTGCCCGCCCTCGGTATCCGGCTGGCCTTCGCCGCGGACGGTCTGGGTATCGTTTTCAGCTTCATTGCGTTGCTGATCGGCGCGGTCGTGTTTGTTTACTCGACGCGCTACCTCTCGGTCGGCAGGAACTACGCCTTCTACCAGGTGATGACGGCCTTCACCCTCTCGATGCAGGCGCTCGTGCTCGCCGACGACCTGGTGTTGTTGTTCATCTGCTGGGAACTGACATCCTTGGCGTCCTTCCTGCTGATCGCGTCCGCCGGTAACGCGGGTGAGGGCGCCTCTATGCGCACCCTCCTGATCACATTTGTCGGTGGCGTCCTGCTGCTGATCGCGATCGCCGCCATCTGGTGGCGCACCGGCACCACCTCGCTGTCAGAGGTGTTCGCCCACGAGGTGTGGGCCTCCGACCCCGGGTTCACCACGGTGATAGCCGTCCTGGTGGCCCTGGCCGGGTTCACGAAGGCGGCCCAGTTCCCGTTCCACGTGTGGCTTCCGGACGCCATGGCCGCGATCACCCCGGTCAGTGCCTACCTTCACGCCGCGGCAGTCGTCAAGGCCGGTATCTTCCTGCTGCTGCGCTTCAGCCCCGTCCTCCACACAAACGGGGTCTGGAGCGGTCTTCTGGTCACGGTCGGGCTGGTGACCACCTGCGTTGGTGGATACTTCGCCCTGGAACAGACCGACGCCAAGAAACTGATGGCCTACTCCACGGTCAGCCAGCTGGGTCTGCTCACCGCGAGCATCGGGTTGGGAACCGAGGCCGGCATCGCGGCGGCGGTGCTGCACACCATCGCGCACGCCCTGTTCAAGTCCGGGCTGTTCATGATGGTGGGTGTCATCGATCACGCCACCGACACCCGCGATCTCCGTCGTTTCCCGCCCGGGCTCCACCGGCGGATGCCCTTCAGTTTCGCGGTGATGGCCCTGGGATGCGCGTCGATGGCCGGCATCCCCCCGATGCTGGGCTTCGTCTCGAAGGAGGCGATCCTGGCCTCCCTGCTGGGGGCCCCCGGAGCGTCGTGGACCGGTTGGGTGGCTTTCCTGGTGACCACCCTGGGTTCCGTGCTCACCTTCGTCTACTGCGCCCGTGTCCTGCTGGGCATCTTCTTCGACGGCACGGACGAGGACCGTTCCGTGCACATGCACGATCCGTTGCTCGCAGGAAGCGCGGCGTTGCCGATCCTGGTTTCCGTGCCCCTGGTCGCATGGCTCGGGGGACTGTCGGGTCCTGTGGCCTCGGCCGCCGGGGCGTCTCTCGGCGGGACGGCACCCGGGGTCCACCTTGCCCTGTGGCACGGCCCCGGCCCGGAGCTGTACGCGACGGCGGGCATCCTGCTCCTCGGTGGTGTCATGGCGTGGCGGCGCAAGCCCTTGGTCGACTGGGTGTTGCGGCATCGGTTCCCGCTCAACGGTTCCAAGGCCATGTGGCACATCTCGGAGTGGACCCGTCGTTTCGGCGCATTGCAGGCCCGTGCCGTCGCCTCGGACACCGCCACCCGGCACATCGTCCCGATCCTGGGTTCGCTGGGGGTGCTCGGCCTGGCGGGCAGCTGGGTGGCCCACCTCACCGGTCTCCGGGATCAGCAGCCGGGACTGACCAAGCCGATCGATGTCATCGTGTTCGTGCTCATCACCGCGGCCACCGTCGGGGTCTGCATCTCCGGGGTGCGCATCGCGGCGGTGCTGTCGTTGTCGGCGGTGGGAATCCTCGCGACGGTTCAGATCCTGGCCCTGGGCGCCCCCGACGTGGCCCTCACCCAACTGTTGGTGGAGAGCCTGAACATCATCGTGATCATGCTCGTGCTGCAGCGGCTTCCGGTTCGGTTCCCGGTGCGCAACCGGGGCCGGAACCTGGTGACCCTGGCCGCCTCCGTGCTGGTGGGCGGGGGGGTCGCGGCCCTCACGTGGGCCCTGACCGCGAGACGTGACAAGTCGGACCTGGCGAAGGAGTTCCTCGAACGCACGAAGGAACTGGCCTCGGGGGACAACGTCGTGAACGTGATCCTCGTTGAGTTCCGTGGATTCGACACCCTGGGTGAGTTGAGCGTGCTCGCCATGACGGCGGTGGCCATCCTGGCGCTGCTCTCGACGGTGAGGGACAGGTACATCGACCCGCCGGGAGACGACCCCTATCTGATTCCGGTGACGGCGTTGCAGATAAACCAGGATCCGCGGTCGCGCGCGCACCGCGCGATCATGGACGCCTGGCCCAACGCGGTCAGCCTCCAGGTGATGCTTCGTTTCATGACCCCGCTGCTGATGGTGATCTCCGCGGTCCTGTTCTGGCGTGGACACAACAGCCCGGGCGGAGGTTTCAACGCTGCCCTGGTGGCCTCCTCGCTGGTGGGGCTGATCTACCTCTCGACGTCCAAGGACCGTTCCGTCGGTCCGCCCCGGCTACCGCTGTTCCTGGTCGGTGGGGGAGTCATGCTGGCGGTTACCACCGGTTTCCTCGACCTGTTCCTGACCGGTTCCTTCCTGCAACCGATCCACGGGCAGATCCTGGGAACCCACCTGACCACCTCGATGATCTTCGACGCCGGCGTGTACTTGGCGGTTCTGGGGCTGATACTCGTCTCCTTCAATGTGCTGGGTGCCACCCGCGGCACCCGTGCCGGGGGTGAGGGAACTCGCGAACGCATCGACGAGTTGCTGGAGGGTGAACTCCCGGGGCCGCTGGAAACCGTGCGGGGGGAACGTCCCCGACGCCCCGCGATCCGGACCCGTTTCATCGCCGAGGGCACCCGCCCGAAGGAGACCAAGAAATGATCCTGATAGCCACGATCTTCGTTCTGGTCACCGGTGGGGTGTATCTGCTGCTTCAGCGATCCATGGTGCGTGCCGTGTTCGGGCTCGGGCTCTTGAGCCACGCCGTCAACTTCATCCTGCTCACCGCGGGTGTGCCGGGTTGGCGGACGGAACCCATCACCGACGGCACCAGCACGGTTACGGTGGCCGATCCGCTCCCGCAGGCCTTCGTGCTGACCGCGATCGTGATCACCCTGGCCACGAGCATTCTGATGCTCGCCATGGCCGTCATCGGGCGCAACGACAACATGTTGCGCCATCCCGAGACGGGGGAGACCCACCGCGCATGAACTCCGCCATCCTGCCCTTGTTCGTCGCCGTCCCGCTCCTGTCGGCGGGGGCCACGGTGCTGTTGCGGGGCCCCGTCGTGCAGCGCATCGTACTGCTGCTGGTGTCGACGGCGGCGCTCGTCGGAGGGGTGGCGCTCCTGGTGTTCCACCAGAACACCCCCGCCCTGGCGCACTCCATCGGTTCCTACAAGCAAAAGATGGGAATCGTCTTCGTCTCCGACACCCTGAGCGCCCTGCTGCTGGTGGTCACCGCTTTCCTGACGATGGTCTCCGGCATCTTCCTGATGCTCACCAAGGAGGACCGTTACCGTTTCGTGGTTCCCCTGATCCTGCTGCTCAGCACGGGGGTCAACGGGGCGCTCCTGACCGGTGACCTGTTCAACCTTTTCGTGTGGGTGGAAGTGATGCTACTGCCCTCCTACGCCCTGATCGCGGTTACCGGGTCCTGGCGAAGGCTCGGTATCGGGCGGATGTTCGTGATCGTGAACATAGTCACATCCACCATCCTCGTGATGGGTGTCGGTCTGCTCTACGGGGCCATCGGATCGGTGAACCTGGCGGCCCTGGCGGGCAGGGGCGGCGACCCCCAGGTCTCGCTTGCGACTTCACTCATCCTGTTCGCGCTGCTGGTCAAGGGGGGTGTGGTTCCCGTCCACGGCTGGCTGCCCCGCGCCTATCCCGCGACCTCCGCCGGAATCATGTCCCTGTTCTCCGGTATTCACACGAAGGTCGGCATCTACGCCGCCTACCGGGTCTATGCCACCGTCTTCGGTGGACCGGCCCCCTGGCTCCCGGTGCTGACGGCCGTGGTGGTGGCGACGATCGTCGTTGGTTCCTTCTCCACCTTCGGTGAATCCCGGATCCGCGGATCGCTGGCCTTCCAGATGGTCACGGGGGTCGGGCAGATCCTGATCGGTCTGGTGGTGCTGACCGAGTTCTCCGTGGCGGCGGGGCTTTTCTACATGGTCCACCACATGATCACCATGGCGGGCCTGGTGCTGGCCTCGGGCGCCGTCGAGAACGTCTACGGCTCGGGACGTTTCGACCGGCTCTCCGGGCTGATGCGCCGCGATCCGTGGCTCGCCGCCGTGTTCGCCCTCGGACTGGCCTCGCTGGTCGGGTTGCCACCGACCTCGGGACTGTGGGGAAAGGTCGGGTTGCTGGGGGCAGCCGCCCAGGCCGATCCGTTGACGGGCTGGCTTCTCATGGGTTGCGTCGCCCTGGCATCCGTCGCATCCCTGATGGCTCTTCAGCACCTGTGGCGTGAGGCCTTCTGGGGAGCGCCCATGAAGAACTACCTGCCCGACGACCCCACCACCTCGCGTGGCGTGCCGACCCCGATCGCCGACGACGCGAAGGTGTCCTGGAGGATGCTGTGGCCCTCGACCCTGTTGATCGGGATCTCCATGCTGCTGTTCTTCGGCGTCGGATGGGTGTGGCCGCTGTTCGAATCGGCCGCCCACGGATTGATGGACGTCTCCGCCTACGTGGCCTCTGTGGATGCGGTGAGCGAATGATGCGGGTTCTGAGACTGATTTCGTGGTTGTGGTACCTGACCACCCAGATCGTCATCGGGTCGTGGAACGTCGCGGTGGCGGCGTGGCGCCCCAAACCGATGGCCGGCCCCGCCATCGTGGAATACCCGATGCGCGCGACCACCGACTTCGAGATCGCCATGTTCGCATCCGCCATCACGATCACACCGGGCACCCTGGTGCTCGGTGTCTGTCCCGGCGACGAGACCCGGGGGCCCTCGGTGTTCGTCCATTCGCTGTTCGACTCGGAACGCGCCTCCGTACTCGACGGCCTGGCAGAGTTGGAATGGCACCTGCTGCACGCGCTGCGACGCCATGGGATGCCGAAGGGGGAGAAATGATTCTTGCGATCTGGATCGCGATCGGGCTGCTCGCCATCTCCGTTCTCCTGGGCCTGTTGCGGGTGGTGACCGCTCCTGATTCCGCGACGCGGGCCGTGGTGGGGGATCTGGTTTTCTTCTCCTGCATAGGGATCCTCGCCATGTTCGGGATGCTGCACCATTCCAACGTCTCGGTGGACGCCGCTCTGCTGGCATCGATACTGGGGATCCTGGCCACCATCGCGCTGGCGCGGATCATGACCAGAGGGAGGCGATGACGATGCTTGAAATCCTGGCCTCCGTGCTGGCGGTGCTGGGTGCCGTGCTCGTGCTGTCCGTCGCGGTGGCACAGTTCAGGGCCAGGGATGCCATCTCACGCATCAACGCGCTCGGGCCGGCGACCGCGCTGGGCCTGCCCCTGATCCTGGTGGCGGCCGCCCTCGGGTGGACCGCCACCGATGGTTTCGACCTGATGTTGTGGGCGAAAACCGCCGTCACCGTGATGGCCCTGCTGATCGTGAGCTCGGTGGCTTCGAACGTGCTTGCCCGCGCAACCGTCCGGACGGATGCCAAACTTGACCCGAGAACCGAACCCAACGACTTGAAAAGCGAGACATGATGCGCGCAGGAATCCTCATCACCCGATGCGTCCGGAGCCGTTCCTGAACGTGACCGAAAACCTGAACACCATCTCCGCCACCGCGCGGCTGTTCACCCCCGACGCACCGTTGGTGCTCGCCAGCGGCGCCGAGCTGGCGCCCGTCGATGTCGCCTACGAAACCTACGGGGAGCTGAACCCGCAAGGTTCGAACGCCATTTTCGTGTGTCACGCCCTGACCGGTGACGCCCATGCCGCCGGCCTCAGGGCAGGCGACCGGAAACCCGGCTGGTGGGACAATCTCATCGGTCCCGGCAAGGTGGTGGACACGAACCGCTGGTTCGTGGTGTGTGCGAACATCCTGGGGGGATGCCGCGGCACCACGGGGCCGTCATCGGTCAATCCCGCAACGGGTGAACCCTACGGCCTGGACTTCCCGCTGCTGGCGATGTCGGATTTCGTGACGGTTCACCGCCGCTTGGGCCAGCACCTGGGCGTCGAACGCTGGGCCGTTCTGTTGGGGGGATCGCTGGGAGGGATGCAGGTCCTCCAATGGACGTTGTCCCACCCCCAGGACTGCGAAAACGCGATCATCATCGCCGCTTCGTCACGGCTGACCGCGCAGAACATCGCCTTTTCCGCAGTGGGCCGGCAGGCCATCATGCGGGACTCGGCCTTCCGGGGGGGACGTTTCCTCAGTGAGGGCACGATGCCCGCGAAGGGGTTGTCGGTGGCCCGGATGCTGGCCCACATCACCTACCTGTCGGAGGATGCGTTCAGCGCGAAATTCGGCAGGTCGGCCCAGTCGGGGAAGCTGGATCCCGGTTTCGGGATCGACTTCGCAGTCGAGAGCTATCTGGAACACCAGGGCGAGGCCTTCCTGGAGCGCTTCGACGCTCTCAGCTACCTGTACCTGACCCGGGTCATGGACTACTTCGACCCCTTCGCCTCCGATGACGCCTTGGCGAGGCTCACGGCCGATCCCGTGAAATTCCTCCTGGTGAGTTTCGACAGCGACTGGCGATTCGACACCGATCACTCCCGCCGGATCGTCCAGCACCTGGAGGGAGCCGGTCTTCCCACATCATTCCGAGAGATCCAGTCCCAGTGGGGGCACGACTCGTTCCTGCTGGACCTGCCGGACTACCATGCCGTGCTACGGGCCTTCCTGGACCGGGCCTCGGGGGAGGGGAACCGATGACACGCTCCGACCTGCGGCTGATCGCGAGGCTCATACCGGAACATTCCCGGGTGCTTGACCTCGGATGCGGCGACGGGGAACTCTTGCGGCTGCTCGAGAAACGCGGCTGCCACGGAACCGGGGTCGAGATCGAACCGGAGCTCTTCCTCGCCGCCCTGCGGCACGGCGTCAACGTAATAGACCTGGACATCAACACTCAGCTGAATCAGTTCGAGGACGGTTCCTACGATGTCGTCGTGCTGTCCCGGACCCTGCAAAACCTCCGGCAACCGGCCGAGGTGCTGAGGGAGATGGCGAGGATCGCGGGACGCGGCGTGGTCTCAATGCCGAACTTCGTGCACTGGCGCAACCGGATCCGGTTGCTGACCGGGCGCATGCCCGTCACCAAGGACCTGCCGTACAGCTGGTACGACAGCCCCAACCTGCACTTCACCTCGTTGAAGGACCTGTCACCGCTGTTCGCCCGGCTCGGCCTCGAGGTGGAGCGCTGCATCCCTCTCAACGAGAGCGGCCGGCCCATCAGGACGGGGGAGTGGGGGGCCAACCTGTTGGCGAGTTCCGCGGTCTATCTGCTTCAAGGCATGCGGTGATCCCGCTGCAGGCCCTGCACCGTACCCGGATTCCCGGTCCACTGACCGTTCTGCTCGCCCTGCTCGCCGGGCTGGGTCTGGCCATGGGATTCGCCCCCTGGGGGCTCTGGCCGTTGACGATCATCGGGGTGGGGCTGCTGACGTGGCTGGTCGCGGGACGTGGTCCTTGGACGGGTTTTGGCATCGGCATGCTGGCGGGCTGTGTCCTGTACGGCACAACCATCTGGTGGGTGGGTGCGCAGGCGGGACCAGTGGTCTGGGTGCTGGTCGTGGTGATGGCCATCTGGGTCGGGCTTCTCGGAGCCGCATCCTCCCTCATCACCCGGTTGCCCGGCT
This sequence comes from Arachnia sp., assembly GCF_057238465.1. NCBI lineage: Bacteria > Bacillati > Actinomycetota > Actinomycetes > Propionibacteriales > Propionibacteriaceae > Arachnia > Arachnia sp. Next base: position 141,219 of record NZ_DBHHFZ010000002.1, on the reverse strand, counting down.
GGTGTTTCCTGGTCCCGTTGTCCTGGGGGGCCATCGAATACGGCGCCGGGCAGATTCCGTTCGGGGGGTTTCCCTGGCTGCGGCTCGGTCACACGACCATCGACCAGCCCCTGGCCGGCTGGTTGCCGTTGGTGGGAACCCCGGGAGCCACCTGGTTGGTGGCGATGGTGGGATGCTGCTGTCTGGCCGTGATCGTTCAGCGACGCCGGCTGGTTCCGTTGATCTTTGTCACGGGGGTTTTCGCAATCGGTGGCGGATCGCTCCTGATACCCACGGACCGCGGTGGCGAGGACATCTCGGTGGGCATGGTCCAGGGCAATGCGCAACTGGGGCTGCACGGTGGCTACATCGCCGCCACCGGGGCGACCCCCCACCACCTGAGCGAAACCATCTTCCTGCTGGCAGACGCACGAGCCCACGGCCGCGACCTGGACATGATCGTCTGGGCGGAGAACTCCACCGACACCGATCCGATGCTCAACCCGACCACGAGGGCACAGGTTAGTGCCGCCGTCGAGCTGGCCCGGGTTCCCCTGGATCTGGGGGCGATCACCGCGGGTCCCGAACCCCAGACCCGGCGCACCACCACGCTGGTCTGGGCTCCGGAAAAAGGAGTCGTGGATCACTATCACAAACGCAATCTCGCCCCCTTCGGGGAGTTCGTGCCCTACCGAGACGTCCTGGAACCCCTGTTCCCGGATGTGAAACGGGCCGGGTACCAGTCGATACCGGGCACCGACCCGGGTGTCGTGAGAGTACCGACCCGCACCGATCCGGACCTGAGGGTGGGCACCGTGATCTGTTACGAACTGGCCTATGACCAGACCGTCTACGACACCGTCGCGAACGGCGCCGAGATTCTGGTGGCGCAGAGCACCACCCACAATTTCTCGGGCACCATCGAACCCCAGCAGCAGATGAACATGAACCGGGTGCGGTCGGCGGAGCTCGGGAGGGAGTTCATCGCCAGCACCCTCAACGGCTACTCGGGATTCATCGACGCCAGGGGAGGGCTGCACGAACCCACCCGGGAATACACCGCGGCGCACCGCATCTACACCGTCCCCAAACGGAGCAACGTCACCCTGGCGGTGCACCTGGCGCCGATACTGGGTCCGACCCAGGTACTCGGTTGTCTGTTGGCCGCCGGATTCGGGGTCCGTGCGGCCCGCATCGCCCGCCGGGCCGGTAGTCTTGAGCGGACGTCCACAAACTCGGATGAACAGGAGAAACAATGACCGAGGCCTCACGCACCGGCGAGGTGCTCGTCATCATTCCAACGTTCAACGAGGCCCAGAACATAGAGAGCATCGTCTCCCGGCTGCGGCGCAGCGTCCCGGGGGCCCACGTGCTCGTCGTGGATGACAACTCACCGGACGGCACGGGTGAACTCGTCGACGCGCTGGTGGCGCAGGACGATCACGTCCACGTCCTGCACCGCAGGGGCAAGGAAGGTCTGGGAGCGGCCTACCTGGCGGGATTTCACTGGGGTCTCGAACGAGGATACGGCGTGCTGGTGGAACACGACGCCGACGGTTCCCACCAGCCGGAACAGCTGCCCAGCCTTCTGGCCGCCCTGGAACACGCCGACATGGTCAAGGGTTCCCGCTGGGTCAAGAGCGGTTCCGTGGTGAACTGGCCCTGGACACGCAAGTTTCTCTCACGCGGGGGTTCCCTGTACATCCGGTTGATGCTCGGAATGCCGTACCGGGACATCACGGGCGGGTTCAACGCCTTCCGCGCCGACGCCCTCGCCGGGATCATAGATCTGCCCATCGACCGCCGGGGCTACGGAATCCAGCGCGACCTGACGTGGCACGCCCACCAGGCCGGGCTGCGCATCGTGGAGGTCCCCATCGAGTTCGTGGAACGCGAGTTCGGTGATTCCAAGATGGGCGGTACCGTGGTCAAAGAAGCCATCATCTCGACCACGAGAATGGGGCTTCAGCACCGTTGGCAGCAGCTGAAAAAACTTTTCGGGAGGCGCCGTGGCTGAACGAGGTATCAGGTTTCGGGGATCGGTGGGCCTGTTGTTGGTTCTCGCTCCTCTGCTCGTCTGCCTGGCGGCCGAGGTCGTCATCCTGGTCATGGTCACCAACGCCCTCGGCTGGTGGACCGTCGCCCTGCTGATCTTCACCACCCTGCTCGGCTGCTGGCTGCTCCAGCGGGAGGGGCGCCGCACCTGGGGTGCGCTGCTCGAGTCCTTGGGCAGGGGTTCCCTGCCGCCGGGACGAACCGCCGACGCGGTTCTGGTCATGGTCGGTGGTCTCCTGCTCATCATGCCCGGATTCATCACCGACATCATCGGATTGCTGCTGCTGATCCCGCCAAGCAGGCACCTGGTCCGCAGCACCCTGGGGAAGCTGTTCGGAAGAGCGATCGGAAACCCCTCCGAACAGCCCGTCGTGATCGAGGGAGAAGTGGTTCAGGAATCCCCGGCCTCCGACACCATGATTCCGGAGATCAGCCCGCCGAGCCCCTGAGCTTGTCCAGCTGCTCCGCCAGGATGTCCTCCAGCTCCGGGATGCTGCGCCTTTCACGCAGCATGTCCCAGTGGGTCCTGGGGGGTTTCGCCTCCTTCGCCTCCCCCGTTGCGCCATCGGAGCGTTTCGCCATCTGACCGCACCACTTGCACTCCCACTCGAAGGGCAGCTCCGCCTCGATGGCGAAGGTGACCTCGAAGTGATGGCCCTTGGGGCAGTCGAATCCCACTTGGCTGCGTTCAGCGAACTCGATTCCCTGTTCGTCCTCGAAGCTCTTGGCTCCCAGGCCGACACCACGAAGTGCTCGATCTGCCATGTCTTTGACCTCCCTACTTGGAGTTGAACGTCTCAGATGCTTCTCAGGTTCCAAGACTGCGGGCCCACATGCCCCGGGCCTGCAGCACATCACGAAGAAGGTCCGGACGGTCCGTGACTATGCCGTCCACCCCCCAGTCGATGAGTGTGTGCATGTCGTCGCGCACATCGATGGTCCAGACGTGCACCCGGTACCCGGCGCGATGGATCGCCCCGACACGCGCCTTGGTCAACAACTTGATCCTCACCCCTGCCACCTCGTGGGAGACGGGGATCTGGAACACGCCCGGGCCTCCCGGACGGCAGGTGCGGATGTTGCCCACCGTCATGGCCGCCACCCCCACCGGACCGACGGCCGTGGTGACCCCGGGCATCAGTTTCCGGAACCTGTTGATCCGGCGCTGCGAGAAGGACCCGACACACACCCGCTGCTCGGCGTGGAAGCGACGGACGATTCTCGCTAGGGGTTCAACGGCGCCGGGAGCTTTGAGATCGAAGTTGAAACGCGCCTCGGGGAAAGCCTCGAACAGTTCCTCCACCGTCGGAATCGGTTCCCGTCCACCGACACGAACCTCGCGCACGGCTGCGAGGGGCAGCCGTGCGATGTGTCCCTCCACGTCGGTGACCCGGGCGAGGTTCGGGTCGTGAAAGGCCACCAGGTGCCCGTCGGCGGTGGCGTGAACATCGGTCTCCAGGTACTCGTAGCCCAGCGCAACCGAGTTGGCGAAGGCCGCCAGGGTGTTCTCGATACCGAGGTTGGCAGTGAGCAAGGCACCACCGCGATGCGCCATCGCGATGAACTCCGGTTCTAGGAAACCTGCACACATGGGAACCATTATGCCTAGTGTCGTCGTGTTCGTTGCATGGAAGTGGGAGACTTGCTCACATGCACAATGTCCTATCAATCCAGTCGGCCGTCGCTTACGGCCACGCAGGTAACTCGTCCGCCACCTTTCCGCTGCAGCGGGCCGGCGTGAACGTGTACCCCGTATACACCGTCACCTTCTCCAACCACACCGGCTACGGAAGCTGGCGCGGCCCCATGATCGCGGCCTCGGATGTCGCGGACGTGGTCACTGGAATAGACGAGCGGGGAGCCCTCGCCGGTGTCGATGCCGTGCTCGCGGGCTACCTCGGTTCGGCCGACGTGGGGCAGGTCGTGCTGGATGCCGCGGCCCTGGTGAAGTCGCGCAACCCGGAGGCGATTTTCCTCGCCGATCCGGTCATGGGCGATGTCGGACGGGGTTTCTACGCCCGGCCGGGCATCCCGGAGTTCTTCCGCGACCACGTCGTGGCCGCCGCGGACATCATGACCCCGAACCTCTTCGAGCTGCAGTACCTGGTGGGGCGCGAGACGGGCCCCCTGTCCGAGGTGGTCGAGGCGGCCCGTGAGCTCCGGGACCGTGGTCCCGGGATCGTGGTCGTGACCTCGGTCGTGGCCACCGACGCCCCGGACGGTCTGCTGCGGATGCTGGCCGTCGACGCGGATCGGGCCTGGCTGGTCGAGACCCCGATGCTGGACCGCAGCTTCACCGGCTCGGGTGATCTCACCGCGGCCATGTTCCTCGCACACTGGTTGCGCACCGGGGACCTCGGTGAAACTCTCGGGGCGACCGCATCGGTGGTCTACTCGATCCTGGAACAGACGGCGATCAGCGGGGAGGCCGAGCTGCAGCTCGTGGCCGCCCAGGAGCAGGTGGTGAACCCGGTCAACAGGTTCACCGCGCACGCCCTCTGATCGCGGTCAACTCGGAGCGTCTCCCCAGAAGGTGTTGATCTGGGCCCCGAGCTGGTTGAAACGCCTCGGCAGGTCCTCGTAGCCCCGGTTGATCACGTAGACATCCCGCAGGATGGTGGTTCCGCGGGCCGCGAGGGCCGCCAGGAACAGACACACCGAGGGCCGCAGTGCAGGCGGGCACTCGATGTCACGCCCACGCCACTTGGTCGGGCCGATGACCATCAGTTTGTGGGCGTCCATGACGGTGACGTTCGCCCCCAGGTCGCCAAGCTTCTTCAGATGCACCGCGCGGTTGTCGTAGACCCAGTCGTAGATGATCGACTGTCCCTCGGCCGTCGCGCAGATCAGGGCGAAGAAGGGCAGGTTGTCGATGTTCAACCCCGGGAACGGCATTGGATGGATCTTGTCCAGGGGGGCCCTCAGCTCGGACGGTTTCACGGTGACGTCCACCAGCCGGGTGTGACCGTTGCCCGATGGGTATTCGCTGCTCAGCACCATTCGCTGACCCATCTCCTCCAGGACTGCGAACTCCACCTCCAGGAACTCGATGGGGCAGCGCTTGACCGTCAGTTCCGAGCGGGTGACGATGCCTGCGGTGATGAGGCTCATCGCTTCGATCGGGTCCTCCGAGATGTGGTATTCGACATCCTTGTTGATCTCCTTGACGCCCTGGATGCGCAGGGTGGTGGTTCCGATGCCCTCCACGCCGACCCCCAGCTCGCGTAGGAAGAAACACAGGTCCTGCACCATGTAGTTGCCGGAGGCGTTGCGGATCACGGTCAGTCCCGGGGTGCGGGCGGCGGCCATGATCGCGTTCTCGGTGACCGTGTCCCCACGCTCCACCAGGGTGATGTGGTGTTCGGGCGCCCCGTCGCGCTGCACGGTGGCGTGGTACTGGCTGTCGTGCGCCTCCACGGACAGGCCGAGGCGTTTCAGGGCGGACATGTGCGGATGCACGGTCCGGGCCCCGAGGTCACACCCGCCGGCGTAGGGGAGCTCGAAGGAATCGAACTCGTGCATCAGGGGACCGAGGAACATCAGGATGGAGCGCGTGCGGCGGGCGGCGCGCTGATCGATGGTCTCGGGGGTGAGTTTCTCCGGGCGGGTCAGTTCGAGATCCTGGCCCCCGTTGGTCGGGGTGACGGTGACCCCGATGGACTGGAGGACGTCGCAGATGCGATCCACCTCCTCGATGCTGGCTATCCCGCGAAGCACCGTGCGGCCGCGGTTGAGCATTGAGGCGCATAGCAGCGCGACGGCCGCGTTCTTGGAGGAACGGACCTCGATCTCTCCCTCGAGTCTCGTCGGCCCGGTGATCTCGAAGTTGACGGTGCCCTCGGTGGCAGCCAGTATCAGGGGCATCTCGAGCGCCGATGCCAGCCTCTCGATCATGTTAAGCGAGACGTTCTGCTGGCCCATCTCTATCCGGTGGACGGCTGACTGTGAGGAGTTGATTTCATCGGCGAGGCGCTGCTGGGACCATTGACGGGCCTTGCGCGCCTCCCGGATCATGATTCCCAGGGACTGGCTGGTGGCGGTCATGGCGCCATCTTAACTCATATCTGAGATAACGCCCGTCGCCCGGTGCGGGCCCACGTGAGGCGGCGGGCGCACTAGAGTGGGCTCCATGACCCACGAATACGACGTCTGCGTGCTCGGCGCCGGTCCCGGTGGCTACGTTGCCGCCATCCGTGCCGCCCAGCTCGGCCTGAAGACCTGCATCATCGAGAAACGCTACTGGGGGGGCGTGTGCCTGAACGTCGGCTGCATCCCGACCAAGTCGTTGCTGCGCAACGCGGAGCTGGCTCACATCGTCACCCACGAGGCCGCCGCCTTCGGCATCCAGGGCGAGATCACCGTCGACTACGGCAAGGCCTTCTCCCGTAGCCGCCAGGTCTCGGAGCGGATGACCAAGGGAATCCACTTCCTGATGAAGAAGAACAAGATCAAGGAGTTCAACGGCTGGGGCACCTTCGTCGACGCCCACACCATCGACGTCGCCGACGACAGCGGCGCCACCACCCGGGTGACCTTCAACAACGCCATCATCGCGGCCGGATCGACCACGAAAATGCTTCCCGGAACCCAGGTCTCGGCCAACGTGGTCACCTACGAGGAACAGATCCTGGCCGACAAGCTCCCGGGCTCGATCATCATCGGCGGTTCCGGGGCCATTGGAACCGAGTTCGCCTACGTCCTGCGCAGCTACGGAGTCGACGTGACCATCGTCGAGTTCTTCGACCGGATGGTTCCCAACGAGGACGCGGAGATCTCCGCCGAGATCACCAAGGCCTACAAGAAACTGGGCATCAAGGTGCTGACCTCCACCAAGGTGGAGTCCATCGAGGACACGGGCAGCGGGGTGCGAGTCACAGTCAGCCCCGCCAAGGGCGGTGCCGCCCAGGTCCTGGAGGCGGATCGTTTCCTCTCGGCGGTCGGGTTCGCCCCGCGCACCGAGGGTTACGGTCTGGAGAACACCGGGGTCACCCTGACCGAACGCGGCGCCATCGCCGTCGACGACTACCTCCGCACCAACGTCCCGGGGATCTACGCCATCGGCGACTGCACGGCAAAGATGATGCTCGCCCACGTCGCCGAGGCCCAGGGCATGGTGGCGGCCGAGACCATTGCCGGGGTCGAGACCCACCCCGTCGACTACGACATGATCCCGCGGGCCACCTACTGCCAGCCGCAGATCGCTTCCTTCGGCTACACCGAGCAACAGGCCAAGGACAAGGGCCACGAGGTCAAGGTCTCGAAGTTCCCCTTCGCCGCCAACGGCAAGGCTTGGGGCCTGGGGGAGGGGGTCGGTTTCGTCAAGCTCGTCGCCGATGCCCGCTACAACGAGTTGCTGGGCGCCCACATGATCGGCCCCGACGTCACGGAACTGCTTCCGGAGCTCATCCTGGCCCAGAAGTACGAGCTGAGGGCCGACGAGATCGCGCACGCCGTTCACGCCCACCCGACGCTGTCCGAGGCCATCAAGGAGGCCGCTCACGGCATCAGCGGGCACATGATCAACCTCTGATCCAACTGGACCGGAGACAGAACGGACGGGACGGTACCCTAGGGGGTATACAATCGGTTTTCTCAACCAGTGATTGGAGCCTTCTATGTGCCGTCCCGTTTCCTGCCCGCGTTGCCACAAGACCACCTGGGCCGGGTGTGGCCAGCACATAGAGGAAGCGCTGCAGGGCGTGTCCCCGGAGAAACGCTGCAGCTGCCCCAGGAAAGCGGACCGGTGACACGACTGGATCCCGATGCGGTGAAGCCATCGCTGCTTCGCCTGAAACGTGCCAGCGGGCAGCTCAACGCCGTGATTCGCATGATCGAGGCCGGTCGGGAGTGCGAGGAAGTGGTGACCCAGATCGCGGCGGTCTCCAAGGCCATCGACCGGGCCGGCTATTCGATCATCGCCCACGGCATGCGTGCCTGCCTGCTGGACGATCCGACGGGGGAGTCCATAGACACCCGGAAACTGGAAAAGCTTTTCCTGAGCCTGTCGTGATCAGAAGCCATTCAGGTTGACGGGACCAAACGCGGTCGCGAACAACCGGGAGAGCTCCTGGACAGCGCCAGGGGAGCCGTGGATGATGCCGGAACGGGCCAGTTGCGCGGCGGTCACATCGCCGAACCAGAGCCGGGCCAGGCTGTCCACGCCGAGCTCAACGGCAGGGGAGAGGGAGGTTTTCACGGCCTCCCCCCGGCCTTCTCGCACCGTGATGCGCCAGGTTCCCTCGCAGAATCCCATCGGATCCGCGACCTTGACGACCACTTGGCCGTCCGACTCGAAACCGCGATCCGCAACCGCCCTCTCCAGGTCCAGGATCCGCAACCAGATGCCATCGCAAATGCCGTTCTGCTTGATGGCCCAGGGGTCGACGAGTGAACCCGGCAGGGGATCGTCCGGGGCGGCTGAACCGTAGGTGAGTTTCTCGACCAGATCGAAACTGGCCAGGCCCTGCCACAGCGCACGGTCGATCTCGGGGTTGGGGGAGCACACCGACAGGACCGCCGTGGGTGCGGGGGAGTCGCTTTGTTTGCTCTCGAAACCACCGTGCTTGAACTCCGCGAATCCGTCCGGGGCACCGGAGGCGTCGAAGTGGAGCAGATACCGCAGTTTCCTGGACGGTCCCTGCTCGTCGAAGTCCCAGGTGCCGTCCGCCTTGGCGAGATGCATGCCCAAGGGACTGAACGCACCGCGATGGGCCAGCTGATGGACGGCGGACAGGTGTTCGAATATGTTCTCGTCGAGTGGGGGATTGGCGAGTTCCAGTGACCCCGGGGCAACCGCCACATCCGGGCGGATGGCGAAACGCCGGGTGTCGATCTCCCAGCTGACGTGCCGATTGGCGACCCCGAAACCGAAGCGGCCGTAGATGGTGGCCTCGCTGGCGCTCAACGCGGCCAGCGCGAGTCCCTCGGCCCTGGCGCGCCGGAGGTGGTGGTCCATCATCATGCGCATCAGGCCACGGCGGCGATGGGTGGGACGGACCGCGACGGTGTTGATGGCCATGGCCGGGACGATGTTCCCGCCGACGTTTGCCCGGATCGGCGCCCAGACCAGTCCGGCGACCACCTGACGTCCCTCGAGTCCGGACCCTTCCGTGGTGACCATGCCGAGGGTCGCACCATCGGCGCGCCGGTGCCTGCGGAAAGCGGCCAGGCCGTCATCGGAGGCGCGGCCCTCGAGGAAGACAATCGCGAACAGATCCAGGTACGCGGCCCAGCGAGGATCGTCGTCCGGGGTGTCGAGCGGCAGGAGTTCGAGTTCGTAGGGTTCCATCACCACGACAGTCTATGAGGCCCGGCCATCGGGGACGAGGACGAGAACACCGCGGGAGGGCCGGTTGGTGCGCGTGCGGTTCAGCATTCCTCCCACCGGTCCAAATGTCCGATAAGGATCATTATGTAATTATAAGAACGGTTCGGAGGCCTCCTGGCCGGACACCGCGAGGCCCCACCTCTCCTCCGCCCCTTCCCATATTCTGGGCCGTACCGTTCGAGATTGGAGCCGCAATGTTCACCGAAGAGCAGATTCCCGAGCTTCTCGCTCAGCTCACCCTCGAGGAAAAGTGTTCACTGCTCTCCGGCAGTGATTTCTGGCGCACCCAGCCGGTCGAGCAACTCGGGATTCCCGCCCTGATGGTCTCCGACGGCCCCCACGGGCTGCGCAAACAGGCCGAGGGCGCCGACGAGATGGGCCTGGAGGAATCGGTGCCGGCCACATGTTTCCCCACGGCCGCGGCGCTCGCTTCCACCTGGGACACGGTGCTGCTCACCGAGATCGGCCGGGCGTTGGCCGAGGAGGCGAAGGCGCAGGGCGTCGGCGTGATCCTGGGTCCGGGCGTGAACCTGAAACGCTCCCCGCTGTGCGGGCGTAACTTCGAGTACTTCTCGGAGGACCCCCTGCTCGCGGGAGAACTGGCCGCCGCCCTGGTCGCGGGCATCCAGTCCGGAGGGGTCGGGACCTCCGTGAAGCATTTCGCCGCCAACAACCAGGAAACCGATCGAATGCGCACAAGCGCGCGGATCGACGAACGCACCCTGAGGGAGATCTACCTCAGCATATTCGAACGAATAATCGAACAAGCGCGTCCGGCGACATTGATGTGCTCATACAACCGGATCAACGATGTCTACTCGTCCGAGAACCGCTGGCTCCTGACCGAGGTGCTGCGCGAGGAATGGGGCTTCGACGGACTGGTGATGACCGACTGGGGGGCGGTCCACGACCGTGTCGCCGGGGTCGCCGCCGGGCTGGACCTGGAAATGCCTTCCTCGCGAGGCCGGAACGACCGGCTCGTTGCCGAGGCCGTCCGGACAGGCGTCCTGGACGAATCCGACCTGGACCGGGCCGTCGCACGCGTGCTGCGGCTGGTCTCCCGGTACCACCGGGAAACGTGTGCGGTTCCCGTTGACCTCGGGGCCCACCACGAACTGGCCCGCGAGGCCGCATCGCGAAGCGCCGTACTGCTGAAGAACGAGGGGGCGGCACTCCCCCTGCCCGGGCTCGGTGACGTCGTGATCATCGGGGAGATGGCCCGCACCCCCAGATATCAGGGGGCCGGATCGTCGCAGGTGAACCCGACCCGCCTGGACAATGCCCTCGACGCCCTACGGCGCAGGCACCCCGGTTTACCGTTCGAGCCCGGGTATCCCCTGCACGACTCCCCTGCGGCAGCCCTCCCCGCCGGGGAACTGCTCAGGCGAGCGCAGGAAGCCGCCACGGGCCGCACGGTCCTGCTGTTCCTCGGCCTGCCCGCCGCGGACGAGTCGGAGGGATACGACCGGCAACACATCTCGCTGCCCGCCGAACATGTGGATCTGTTGCGCGCAGTGCGCCGGGTGGCCGACGGGGTGATCGTCCTGCTCTCGAACGGCGCGGCCGTCGAGACCGCTTCCTGGCAGGACGACGCGGACGCGATCATGGAGCTGTGGCTGCCAGGCCAAGGCGGGGGTGAGGCCGTGGCGCGGCTGGTCACCGGCGAGGACTCCCCCAGCGGCAGACTGGCGGAAACCATCCCCGAGAGGCTGGAACAGCACCCCGCACAACTCAATTTCCCGGGTGAAGCGGGTGAGGTGCGCTACGGGGAGGGGATTTTCGTCGGATACCGCGGACTCCAGAAACTCGGGAACCAACCGAGTTACCCCTTCGGGCACGGTCTGACCTACACCACCTTCGAGTTCAGCGATCTGCAGGCGGAAGTAACCGAGATCACCCCCGAAACGGCTTTGGGCGAGGTGGTTCTCACCGTTTCGGTCACCGTCACCAACACCGGCAGCCGAAGCGGTGTCGCAGTTCCTCAGCTCTATATCGGATATCCGGTTTCCTCGGTGGACCGCCCTCCCCGGGAACTACGAGGTTTCCGGCACCTGGAGCTGGGGCCGGGGGAAAGCGCCCACGTTGAGATCCGGGTGACTCGCCGCGACCTGTCCTTCTGGGACGTGAGAACCCACTCCTGGAGCGTGGAACCGGGAAAAATCCGCGTCGAGATCGGGGCATCCGCGGAGGACATCAAACTGAACCTCGAGGCGGACCTGCTCGCTCCCCCATGGCTCCTTCCGCTGACGGAGTGGTCCACCGTCTCCGAGTGGAGACGGCATCCCGCGGCTTGGGAGAAGCTGGAACCTTTCCTGGCCTCCTTCGGGAAGGAATCGGAGTTCTTCCTGCAGGACCTGCCGGTGTGCAAGCTTCCGCTGATGTTCGAGGACACCCTGACCTTCGATCAGCTGAAAGAACTACTCGCCGAAATCCGCGCGACCCCCTCTGTTCCCTGAGCACACGGGCTGCTGAGACCGGTGATTCTCGACGACTGGCACGAAAACTCTGCTCCCTGAACGCACGGGCCGGTTAGCGGCCGGTCAAGGAGATTTGAAAAAGATCCGGGGATTCTTATTTGATCCCCGGCCAGTAGGCATTGGGATCCAGGCGGTTGCCGAAGATGGCCTGGCCGACACGAACGCAGGTGGCCCCGTACTCGATTGCCAGTTCGAAGTCACCGGACATGCCCATTGACAGTTCGTCCCAGCCCTTTCCGGTTGCGTCCCTCAACTCCTGCTGCACCTGGCGCATCACCTTGAAGCACCGCGCGATGCGCTCGGAGTCGTCGGTGAACAGCGCCAGGGTCATCAGTCCCCGGACATCCAGGGCGTCGAAGGCGTCAAGTTGTTTGGCGAAAGTCACCACCTCCTGCGGGGGCAGACCGAACTTCTGGTCCTCGTCGGAGCTGTTCACCTGAACCAGGACCTCAAGCCGGCGCCCTTCCTGGTGCAGCCGGCGATCCAGCTCCGAAGCGACCTTCAAGGAATCGAGGGCCTGGAACTCCGTCGCGAACCGGGCAACGTACTTGGCCTTGTTGGATTGCAGGTGACCGATCACGGCCCACTCGATGTCGGCCACCTCGCGCAGGGCCTCCCACTTGTTCTGCGCCTCCTGCACCTTGTTCTCCCCGAATCTCCGGTACCCAGCGGCGTGGGCCTCGAGAACGGCCTCCGGGGGTTTGGTCTTGGAGACGGGAAGCAGTCGGATCTCGCTGCTGTCGCGTCCCGCTCTCGCAGCCGCGGTCGCGATTTGCTGTTCGATCTTCTGCAGATTGGCGGCAATGCTGGTCACCCGCCCAAGTCTAGGACCACGACACCCAGGGGTTGTCCGTGGCAGAATTTCGGCTCGTGGAGAGCTTCCGTATCACCCGGGCCCGGCCCGTACCTGGACTCGGAACCGGCAGGTACAGCGAACCGTTGGACGTCACGGTGACGAACGGCACGATCACCGCCATCGAACCCACCCGGGGTGCCGGCGACGGCGACTTCGACGCCGACGGTGCGAACCTCATGCCCGGCCTTTGGGACAACCACACCCATTTCTCCTTGGCCGCGTTGATCAGCCAGTGCACCCGCTTCTCCCACAAGGCAACGCAACCGGAGATTCTCGCAGCAGTCGAGGATCACCTGCGGCACCGGCCAACGAGGCTGGTCGGCTACGGTTTCCGCTCGGCAACGTGGCCCACTCCCCCGACCGCAGCCGCTCTGGATGCAATCACCACCGTCCCGGTGGCGCTGATGTCCCGCGATCTCCACAGCGTCTGGTGCAACACCCCGGCCCTCGAACAGGCCGGGGCCGCCGGTCATCCGACGGGGTTCCTCGTGGAGGAGGAGGCCTTCGCCGCCATCCGTCGCATCATGTCCCGGTATTTCGACCTGCTGGAGCACGCCGTGCAGGCGGCCGAGCTGGAGGCCGCCTCCCGGGGGCTGGTGGGCATCGTGGATTTCTCCTCCGGTTGGGCCGTGGAAGCCTGGCAGCAGCGCGCTGCCTCCCGGCCCATCGGGCTGCGGGTGGAGGCCGCAACCTATCCCGAGCGGCTCGACGACCTGGTCGCCATGGGGGTCGGAACCGGTGACGTGCTGGCGGAGAACCTGAGGGTCGGGCCGCTCAAGGTCATCGCCGACGGCTCGATGGGCAGCCGCACCGCCCACTGCATCGTGCCTTACCCCGATCCCCTGCCGGGGTATCCGAACGGCAAACCCAACTACACCCGTCCTGAGCTGCTCGCATTGTTGAGACGAGCCCGTGAGGCCCGGCTCCGGGCTGCCGTCCACGCCATCGGCGACGCCGCCTGCCACGACGTCCTGGACGCCTTCGAGGTTTCAGGGGCACGCGGGTCCGTCGAGCACGTGCAGTGTGTCGCTCCCGCCGATCTTCCGCGATTCGCGCGGTTGAAACTGGTTGCGAGCATCCAGCCAGCGCACCAGCTGGAGGACGTCGGGGTGGTCGACCTGGTCTGGCCCGACGCGAAGGGTCGCGCCTACCCGATGCTCGACCTGCTGCGCGCGGGGGCGAGGCTGGCCTTCGGTTCCGACGCGCCCGTGGCCTCCCTCGACCCCTGGAAGGCCATCGAGGCGGCCTGTCACCGCCCCTACCGGGCGGACCAGGCGCTCACTCCCCTGGCCGCCCTGCAGGCCAGCACCCGGACCACGCTCAGCGTCGGGCAGCCCGCCGATCTGGTGCTCACCGCCGGTCCCGGAAAGGTGTTGCTGACGATGCTCGGCGGTCGGATCACCTTCACTCGTTGATCATTCGAAGGGGTCGGGGTCGCCCGCCCCGACCCGAACGACCTCCGGTTCGTCACCGCTGAGATCCACGACGGTTGTCGGGGTCAACCCGCAGTCACCGGAGTCCAGGACCGCATCCAGTTCGTGGCCGAGCAGCTCCTTGATGGTCCACCCTTCCACGAGTGGCTCGGGGTGATCCGGAAGCAGCAGGGTGGAGCTGACCAGCGGTGAACCGACCGCGTCGAGGAGGGCGAGGGTGGTGCGGTGATTGGGAATCCGCACGCCGATCGTGCGTTTCTTCGGGTGCTGCATCATCTTCGGCACCTCGCGGGTGGCTTTCAGGATGAAGGTGTACGGCCCCGGGGTTGCCGCCTTGACCGCGCGGAAAACCCAGTTGTCCATCTCGACGAAGGCCCCGAGCTGGGCGAACTCGGAGACCACCAGGGTGAAATGGTGCCTGTCCCCCAGCTGCCTGATTCGCCTGATGCGTTCGATTCCCGATCCGTTGCCCAGGGCGCAGCCGAGCGCGTAACAGGAATCGGTGGGGTAGGCGATCAGCCCGCCCTCCTCAAGGATCCGCACCATCTGGCTGAGGGTGCGGGGCTGCGGATTCTCAGGATGCACGTCGTAGTACTGGGCCACGGATTCACCTTAACCCGCCGGGCAAGTCTGGGGAACCGTGCTGGTCCCCATCCGGTCCGTTGTTCCTGGCCGGAGATTCCCATCCGGTGGTGAGGACGCTCCCCGTCACCAGGTTCGTTCGGTGGGCACCCTGGCCTCCTGATGCACGGTGACGTCCACCATGGGAAGCACCCGGATGGCGGTTCCCTCTACGACGGCGGTTGTGAACGTTGGTGCACGGTCAACCCTCACGGTGAAACCGCTGAGGGACGAGTTGAAGATGGCCCGTTTCCCGGCCTCCCGGCCATCCTCCACGGATCCTCCCAGAACGGCAGCGGCCCGGGCCGAGTCCTGGGCGGCCGCCATGGCCGTCGATTCCGCCCACAACAACAACGACCACTGCAACGCGGCCAGCAGCACCAGCATCACGAGCGGCAGCAGCAGGGTGACCTGGACGCTGCCGCTCATGCCTCGTTGTTTCCGGCAAGGGCCTGAGGATTCAGCCATTCCGGCTCCGGTAGGTGTCGACGGGTGATGTTCCCTCCCCCGTAAGTGACCTGCTGGCCGGGAAACCGGGCATGGAGACCGGGAACACCGCCCGGCAGGTGAGCCGCACCGTCACGGACGCGACCGTTCCCATCGGGGCCGCCAGGCCTCTGGCGTCCACGCTCACCTGAGCATCGGTGCAGGTGATCCGGGAGTTGCCCAGCTCGGTCACGGCGGCATCCAGTGCCGCTCGTTCGGCCGATGCCTGTGAACGTTCCAACGAGGCCGCACGCGCCGCTCGTGTGGCGGCGGCGGTGACGGCCTGCTGCGCGAGGGCATGCCCGGCCATCACGATCACCAAACCGACGAACAGCATCGCCACGGGCAGCACCAACGCCGCCTCCACTGCCACGGAACTTCCTCGTTCCGATGCTCTGGGGATCATCTGCATCCTTCCGGATCACCGTCAAACCATCCTGCCACTCAAAGAGCATGGACGGCTAGGCTAGGCATCAGAATCAATCCTGAAAGGAATGCTCATGGTCAAGAAGGTAGCCATTCTCACGGCCGGCGGTTTCGCGCCGTGTCTGTCCTCGGCCATTGGTGGTCTCGTCCAGCGGTATACCGAGGTGGCTCCCGAGGTGGAGATCATCGCATACAAGCATGGCTACCAGGGGCTTCTGCAGGGTGATTACTTCGTCGTCGACGAGGCCGTCCGAGCAAAAGCGCACCTGCTGCACACGTTCGGCGGTTCCCCCATCGGAAACTCCCGGGTCAAGCTCACCAACGTCAAGGATCTCGTCAAACGCGGACTGGTTGCCGAGGGTGCCGATCCGCTCAAGGTCGCAGCCGACCGTCTCGTCGCGGACGGCGTGGATGTCCTCCACACCATCGGCGGCGATGACACCAACACCACGGCCGCCGATCTGGCCGCTTTCCTCGCCACCAACGACTACCCGTTGACCGTGGTCGGCCTGCCCAAGACCATCGACAACGACGTGATCCCGGTCCGTCAGTCGCTTGGTGCCTGGACCGCCGCGGAGCAGGGAGCGATCTTCGCCAAGAACATCGTCGCCGAGCACAACTCGGGTTCCCGGATGCTCATCGTGCACGAGGTCATGGGACGCCACTGCGGCTGGCTGACCGCAGCCACCGCCGTCGAGTACCGCAAGTGGCTGGACACTCAGGAATGGCTGCCCGGGATCGGTTTGTGCCGTGAGGCGTGGGACATCCACGCCGTTTACGTGCCCGAGGCGGTCATCGACATCACCGCCGAGGCCGAACGCCTCAACAAGGTGATGGACGAGGTGGGCAATGTCACCATCTTCCTCTCGGAGGGCGCGGGCCTGGAGTCCATCGTCGCGGAGATGGAAGCTGCGGGCGAAGATGTGCCGCGCGACCCCTTCGGTCACGTGAAACTCGACAAGGTGAACCCCGGGAAGTGGTTCGGGGACAAGTTCGCGGAGAAACTGGGGGCCGAGAAGGTGATGATCCAGAAGTCGGGTTACTTCTCCCGGTCGGCCGCTGCCAATGAGGCGGACCTGGCGCTCATCAAGCGGTGCACCGATCTGGCGGTCGACTGCGCTCTCGCGGGCAGGTCCGGCGTCATCGGCCAGGACGAGGAGAACAACGACGAGCTGACGGCGATCGCCTTCGAACGCATCAAGGGCGGTAAGCCGTTCGACATCACCCTGCCCTGGTTCACCGAGCTGGTGGCCGCCATCGGTCAGCCCGCACCGGTGGCCGCCGCAACCCACTGATCAGTCGCGATGGCGGTACCTAGTGAGCAGGGCCGCCATCGCAGCCCCGATGCCGAGACCGGTTATCGTGCCCATCCCGTAACCGATCCTCGTTCCGGCCCGGACCCCCTGCGCTGCCACATCGACCGGTATCGCAGGGGTCGGGTCGGGTGGTTCCCCAGCTTCCTGGTTCGTGGTTTTCGGGTTTTGCGGGTCGACCATTGGCCGATCGACCCCGGTTCTCTCCCCAGCCCATGCTGCGCAGAACAGCAGGATGCTCGACAGGAGGTTGAACAAGATCATGATCACGATCACGGGCCCGAAAACCACGGCAGCGGGATTGGAAGTGAAAATACCGAGCAGCGCTCCCGCGAACTGTTGCAGCAGAGCAACCAGAGCTGCACCCACCGTGGAGGGCAGCAACCAGCTGTGGGGGCGGATCCGAGTCCTCGGGAGGGTGCAGAAGAGGAAGGCGAGCAGTAGCCAGCTCACCAGGAGGGTGAGGAGCAGGTGAATCAGCCAGCCGATCACCCCTGCTGAACCAATCCAGGACATCCCGATGACGGCGATTCCTGATGGGAGCAGCAGGCAGGCGAACAAGCCGAGAAGCACCAGCAGGTTTCCGCCCAGTTCCTTGAGGAACCCCCGGATGCCTTTTTCCTTTTCGATTTCCTGCTCATCGGTTTGCAGCATCCGGCAAAACCCAATCCGCAGATTCCCGACCCAGTTCGAGCCCGAGTAGGCAGCGGCAATCAAGGCGGTGCCGGCCAGACCATACCAGTTCGCTATCGCGTTTTTCAGTACATCGACTGCTTTCTCGGCGAGGTCCGTGCTGCCAAGAGCATCCACGATTCCGTCAGACAGAAGATGGAACCATTCAGGACGCAACACCGCCAAGGTGAATCCGGCCGCGGCCCCTGCCAGCATCAGCAACGGCACCAGGGTCAGAACCGAGAAGTAGGTGATTGCGGCAGCATGCTGTGGACCATGGCACCGCTTGTAGCGTTCAGTGACGGTGGTGAAATGTTTGACTGCTGGGTGTTCGAGAAGTTTTTTCACCCGGTCTTGGCCCTCCTGCGGGATTCGAGCTCGTTTTCCGGGTGCGGGCTCTGCTGCGCGATCCGTTCGCTCGGGAGGTCGCCGAGGGTCCCCTCGATTTCCTGCCAGACGCTGGAAACGGAAATCAGGAACATGCCCTGCCCGCCCTTGGTGAGGTCGAACAGTTCATTGGCGGTCGTGCACTCATAGACGCTGAACCCGTCGCTGACCAGCGTCAGTTCGGTCAGGTCCTCGACCCCGCGGGCCCGCAGATGATCGATCGCGATCCGGATCTGCTGCAGTGAGATCCCGACGTCCAGGAATCGTTTCACGACCCGCAGCAGCAGGATGTCGCGGAAGGAGTAGAGGCGCTGCGACCCCGATCCCGTGGCTCCCCGGATCTCCGGCACGACCAGCCCCGTCCGGGCCCAGTAGTCGAGTTGCCGATAGGTGATGCCGGCCACCTTGTGGGCCACGGGGCCACGGAACCCCAGGTCCTTGGAGACGGGGGTGAAGTCACCGTCGAACAGCGCGTCCTGCTGCGGTGTCTCATCCATATGCCTGATGCCATCAGCCACTGTGTCAGCCCCTAAGTTCTCCCGGCCGCTGGTTCTGCGGCACAACTGACGCTAACCGCCGGGTGCCCCGGTCGTGGACGACACGCCCACAGGTACCGTTGTAGATTCTAAACCCTCCAGCAAGGCTTCAGGGTTGTTCCCGTCCCTCACACGGGGTGCGGGATCCCCTCAGAAATCCTCCGGCTGGACCTGGTCCAGAAACTCCCGGAACTTCTCGACCTCGTCCACGTGAGCGATCTCGTCGGAGATCCCGACCTCGTCCAGGAGCTCTGCCGGGCAGTGGATGGGCCATCCCCGCCGGATCGCGAGGGCCACGACATCGCTGGGCCTGGCGTCGAAAGTCGAATCCCCCACCGTTATCTCCGCGTAGAACACACCATCCTCCACGGACTTGATCTTCAGCTGCGGCCGGGACTCCCCCGCCAGTTGCGCGATGACCTCCGCCAGGAGGTCCTGGGTGAGTGGCCTGGCGAACTGTTCCTTCTCCAGTGCGACGGCGATGGCGGCGGCGTCGACGGCGGAGATCCAGATCGGCAACAGGCGTTCCCCATCGTTCTCGCGCAGCAGGAGGACCGGGCCTTCATCGCCCACCTGTATTCCAACCACACACAACTCAACCATGTTCACAGCCTACGAGACCGTGTCAACCGAACAGTTGCGAGAACATCAAGCCGCTGTGTGCGTGCAGCACCAGGCGGTAAACCTCGCGGAGAACCTCCTTCGGAACCCCTTGGCGACCTTGGTACTGGCTGATGGCCTGTTCCACCAGCGCGGCCTCCAGGGAGGCCGACTGCTGGAGCACCCTCATCTGCCTGGGCTCGACCCCGTAGTCACCAAGGCGTTTCGCCGCCACCGCCAGGGCAAGCATCTCCCTGCCGTACCGTTGGGTGCCTTTCCGGTGCGAGATCACCTTCAGGCGCTCCAACTCGATCAGGGCGGCCTCCCCCAGCCCGGACTCCGAAAGAAGTTCCCTGCGCGTGAAGAGCTGGCGCTGGTTTCCCGGCTGTCTGGGTTGTCTCCGTGACGGTTCCGGGTTCTGGGGTGTCGTTGGCACGGTGGCATCCGGGGTCTCGGGAAGCACCTCTCCCCGGTCCATGGCGGCGAGCTCTTCGCGGATCACCTTGAGCGGAAGGTATCTGTCACGTTGGGCACGCAACACGAAGAGCAGCCGCTCCACGTCAGCCGGGTAGAAGCGCCGGTAACCGGAGGGATGGTCCCGTTCCGGGGAAATCAGCCCCTCGTTCTCCAGATACCTGACCTTTGAGACCGAGATGTCGGGAAATTCGCCCCGGATCGATTCCAGAACCTGACCGATCGTGCGCGGCGCGGCCGGCATCAGCTCCGCCCGGCCTCGCTCAACAGGATCGTCGCCCGGTATTTTCCGATCTGGATCTCATCACCGTGCCGCAGCTGGGCACGACCATCGATCAAGACCCTGTTGACATAGGTGCCGTTGAGGCTTCCCAGGTCCTCGAGGGTCAGCTGGCCGTCCGCGCGCACCAGCTTCGCGTGGTGACGGGAAACCGTGACGTCGTCCAGGAAGATGTCGGACTCGGGGTGCCGTCCGAGAGTGGTCACGTCGGAGTCGATCAGGAACTGCGACTCCTTCACCCCGCCCCGAGTGACGATCATCAACGCGTTGCCGGGAGCCAGATCTGCCGCATCGGCTGACAGACTCCCCCCCATGGCGGACAGATGCTCGTCCGTGAGAGCCGCGAGAACGCTCGTGGTGTCGTTCTTCGAATCCTTGAGATCCCCCTGGCGGTGGTTCCTGACCCCCGTCATCGGTGGCCCCCTTTCCATGCTGATCGCCATCCAAGCTGCCCCAAGCCTATCGAGGGACATCGGATTGACAAGCCTGCCATGCTAATTCGGTTTGGCGAATTCCGGCGCGCGGGGGGAAACCGTGGAATCAACGGAGATTTCCGCCAGCTGTTTGATCTCGACGCGCCCCTGCACCCTGCTGCCCTCCACCTCGCTGACCAGGCCGCCCCTGAACCGGGCCCCGGCCTCCAGGGTGGCGGGATCCCCGATGGCCTCGATGACGATCGGTGTGGTCAGGGGTTTCCCGTCCACCGCTATCCGGCCCTCCGCGTCCCGGTCGATCCATGTGCTCGCGACCACACGCACGGAATCATTGAACTCGATCACCTCGGAACCGGCGTCACGCAGTTCCTCCAACGCATCCAGCAGCAGTTCCGGGGTCACAGCACCCTGCGGATCCTGGATGGTTATCCGCACCCCCGGCCCGGTCGCCGGTACCGTTCCCGCGATGATCCGCATCTGCTCGATCCGGTGTTTGGTCTCGTCGTCGGCGGCCTTGGCCCCCGCCGCCCCCGAGACCAGCCCTTCGCGGGTCGTCGTCAGTTCCCTGACCTCGGATTCCAGGCGTCGCGTCTCGGCGGAGAGGTTGTCCAGCAGCTGGATCAGGTCGGTGCGGCGCAGGTTGGAGTAGTCGGGCTGCGACGCCTGGGAACGCAGGGTCCAAACCACCAGCAGGGCGGTCAGGCAGAGCACCGTCCCGACGACCAACTGACCGCGACCGGGTTTCAGGAAGGCGCGCCAGATCTTTCCGGGTTTCGCCGGTTCGATCTGATCGGCGGCGCGTTTCGGGGTCTGTTCAGGCATGGAACACCGCCCTTCGGATGGCTGCGGCATTGTTGAAGATACGGATACCGAGCACCACGACGACCCCGGTGGAGAGCTGGGAGCCGACTCCTATCTGGTCGCCCGCGAAGACGATCAGCCCCGCTATGAAAACGTTCGAAAGGAAGGAGACCACGAACACCCGATCGGAGAAGGTGCCCTCCAGCCATGCGCGGGTCCCCCCGAGGATGGCGTCCAGCGCGGCCACGATCGCGATCGGAAGGTACGGCTGGAGAAACACGGGCAGGACGGGTTCAACCAGCAGCCCGATCACGACCCCGGCCACGAGCCCAAGCAGCGCCAGCATTTCTCCTCCTTCAGCTCTCGGCGTACCGCAGCGTCATCGCGGGGTCGGCGGGTAGTCTCAGATCGCCGTTCACCGTTTGAAGTTCGTAGGCGATCCCGTAGTTGTCGTGAAGATACTGCCACCACACGGCCGCTGAGGTGCGGACGAAACGCGCCTGCAGCCGGGAAGGATCCCCGATGGCCTCCACCACGTAGGGCGGATTCAGGGAGACGTAGTCCACCGTGATGGCGGATCCCGCGGAACGAATCGGGGTGAGCGTCGTGATGCGATGGCCGTTTATCGCCACGGCCTCGGCCCCGGCCTGCCGCAACCCGTTCACCAGCCGCGACAGGTCGGAGTCGTAGATCACCCTGCTGCCGTTCCCGGTTCTCTCCGCGTCATTGACCCGAGCCCGGAGACCGGGGCCTGAAACGGCCACGGCCCCGGCCGCCAGTTCGGCTTCCTGCAGATTGGCGCGAACACTTGGATCCGCCACGGCTTTCTGGCGCAGCTGCCTGTTCTCCACATCTAGTTCGCTCGCCCTGGCCGCGAGTTCATCGCGATGCTGCTGCTCGGCGGCGATCCGTGACAGGAGATCCTTCCTCTCGTCCGCCACCTCGCTTCGGGAACGGGTGGTGGAGACCACGGAGAGCACCAGCAACGAGGCAACCATGAGAAGCGCCAAGGACATCGCCCAGCGGCTGCGGCGCGGGGATGTGGTGGTCAGGTACTCGGGTTCCATGGCCTCCGCCGCGAGATCGCTCAGAAGGCTCATGCTGGCGTCAGGACGCATCCCGTTCACCCCTTTCGTGCGCGAGTTCCACGGTTCCCTTCAGGTAGAGCAGCCCGGCCGCCCAGTAGGCGAACGCCCCGGCGACCGCGAGCACCCATCCCGCCCACTCGGCCACCGCCAGACCGAACGCTTCGGGGGAACCGAGCAGCATGAGCGGGAAGGCCAACAGCAGGAGCATCGTCCCGGCCTTCCCGACCAGATTCACCGGGAGCGCCACCCGTCCGCTGCGGCGCAACGACGGAAGCAGGCACAGCAACAGCAGGTCACGGGCGACGAGCACGACCAGCAGCCACCAGGGCACGAGCCCTCTGACGGTCATCACCACGACCGCGGTGAGAATGTAGAGCCGGTCCGCCACCGGGTCGAGGCGCGCCCCCAGCTGCGAGGTCTGGTGGAGGGTACGCGCCAGGAAACCGTCGAGCCAGTCCGTCGCTCCTGAAACGGCCAGCAGGATCACCGCCGTCAGGTCATGCCCGGCCAGGATGAGCCACCCGAACACCGGCACGGCCAGCAGCCGCAGGAATGAGAGAACGTTCGGTATCGTCAGCAGTCGATCTGTGTCCCAGGTCCGGGTTGGTTCGACTGCTTTCACGGAAAACAGCCTAGGCCATCTCCGCCCACGCCCTGGCCAGTCGTTCACGGGCGTCACCGAGCAGTTGGGGAAGAGCACGGGTCTGCCCGACGATCGGCATGAAGTTCGTGTCCCCCAACCAGCGGGGGACGACGTGTTGATGCAGGTGGGCAGCTATTCCGGCGCCGGCGACGGCCCCCTGATTCATGCCGATGTTGAAGCCAGCGGGCTGCGAGACCCTTGTCAGGACAGCGATGGCCCGCTGGGTGAGTTCCGCCATCTCGCGGGTTTCCTCCGGCGTGGCGTCGATGTACCCGCCGATGTGACGGTAGGGACACACCAGCAGGTGTCCCGGTGAATAGGGGAACAGGTTCATAACCACGAAGGCGTGTTCGCCGCGGGCGACGATCAGACCGTCCTCGTCACATTTCATCGGGGAAAGGCAGAACGGGCAGCCGGTCTCGTCCTTCGGCTTGTCCCCTTCGATGTAGACCATCCTGTGCGGGGTCCACAGTCTCTGGAAGGAGTCGGGGGTCCCGCACAGCTCGGAGGATGGCTCGGTCATTGCGCACCCGGGTCCGTGTTGGTGCGGGAGGCGATGTGGGAGCGAATCCTCTCAACCGCCTGCTCGACGGGCACCCCGTTCAGCTGGGAGCCGTCCCGGAAACGGAAGCTCACCGCCCCCGCGTCACGATCCTCCCCACCCGCGATCAGGATGAACGGCGCCTTCGACCTGGATGCGTTTCGGATCTTCTTGCCGAAACGGTCGTCCGAGAGGTCGAGCTCGACCCGGATCCCGTGGGTCCTCAACCGGGCGGCGACATCCACCAGGTGGTCGTTGAACTCTTCCGCCACGGGGACACCGAGCACCTGCACCGGGGCGAGCCAGGCCGGGAATGCTCCGGCGTAGTGTTCGGTCAGCACCCCGAAGAACCGTTCGATCGAGCCGAACAGGGCGCGGTGGATCATCACCGGCCGCTGTCGGGTTCCGTCGGCAGCCTGGTATTCCAGTCCGAAACGTTCCGGCAGGTTGAAGTCGAGCTGGATCGTCGACATCTGCCAAGTGCGTCCGATGGCGTCCTTGGTCTGCACCGAGATCTTCGGTCCGTAGAAGGCAGCGCCCCCCGGGTCGGGTACGAGTTCCAGACCGGAAGCCGTCGCCACCTCGGCCAGGACGTTGGTGGCCTCCTCCCAGGTTTCCTCGTCGCCCACGAACTTCTCGGGGTTCTTGGTGGACAGCTCCAGGTAGAAGTCGTCCAGGCCGTAGTCCTTGAGCAGGTCGAGTACGAAGGTCAGGAGACCGGCCAGCTCGTCGCGCATCTGTTCGCGGGTGCAGTAGATGTGTGCGTCGTCCTGGGTGAATCCCCTGGCCCGGGTCAGGCCGTGCACCACACCGGATTTCTCGTTGCGGTAGACGGTGCCGAACTCGAACAGCCGCAGCGGCAGCTCCCGGTAGGAACGGCCCCGCGAACGGAAGATCAGGTTGTGCATGGGGCAGTTCATGGGTTTCAGGTAGTAGTCCTGCCCCTGTCGGCGGATGTTGCCCTGCGCATCGCGTTCCTCGTCCATGTGCATGGGCGGGTACATGCCGTCGGCGTACCAGTCGAGATGCCCGGAGGTCTGGAACAGGGAGGCCTTCGTCAGGTGTGGGGTGTAGGCGAACTGGTATCCCTCCTCGACGTGGCGGCGCCGGGAGTAGTCCTCCATCTCCATGCGCACCACGGCCCCGTTCGGGTGGAACACGGCCAGTCCCGACCCGATCTCGTCGGGGAAGGAGAACAGGTCCAGTTCGGTGCCGAGTTTGCGGTGGTCGCGTCTGGCGGCCTCGGCGATGCGGGTCTGGTACGCCTTCAGGTCCTCCTTGGTGGCCCACGCGGTGCCGTAGACGCGCTGCAATCCGGCGTTGCGCTGGTCGCCCCGCCAGTAGGCGGCGCTCGACTTGGTCAGCGCGAACGCCTGGAGGTAGCCGGTGTGGGGCACGTGGGGGCCGCGGCACAGATCGCGCCAGGCGACGGAGCCGTCGCGACGGACGTTGTCGTAGACGGTGAGCTGCCCCTCCCCCACCTCGACGGATGAACCGTCGGCGGCGGAGGCGCCACCCTTGTCCGCTATCAGCTCAAGTTTGAACGGTTCGGCGGCCAGTTCTTCACGGGCCTCCTCGTCGCTGACCTCCCGCCGCACGAAACGCTGCTTCTCGCGGACTATCTGGCCCATCCGTTTCTCGATCGCCTTCAGGTCCTCCGGGGTCAGCGGGGAGGTCGCGAAGTCGTAGTAGAAACCGTCGGTGATGGGCGGGCCGATGCCGAGTTTCGCATCCGCGAACAGGTGCTGCAGGGCCTGGGCGGTCACATGTGCCGCCGAGTGACGGATGATGCTGAGGCCTTCGTCGCTGTCTGCCAGGACGGGTTCCACCTCGTCGCCGTCGGCCAGTTCACGCTGGAGGTCCTGGAGTTCCCCGTCCACCTTCATCGCAACGATCCCGCGGTCGTTGCCGAACAGGTCCAGCCCCGTGGTGCTCGTCGTCAGCTCCACGCTCTCGCGCGAATCAGGATGGATGACGACGATTGCGGACACAGGTCTTCCTTTCGGTAGCGGACTGGCCCATTCTGCCATCACCCCGCGAGGAAAGCCCGCTCCTCCACCCCCGGCCCGTCAGCAGGGCGGGCGAAGCACCGTCGCTCCGGGAAGAACCGCCACCCGCTGTCGGAGGAAAGTTCTGGCCACTCGTGCCGGACCACACCGTCGAGATCGAAGGCGATGCTGCCCTTCGAGGCATCCGTGGCAATCACCAGGCCGGAGGGCTCGTCGAAGTCCAGCTCCCCCTTGACCTCGCCGTGCTGCGGGTCGCGAGAAAGAAAATCCGGGCCGAGGAAACGCTCGACGACGAGATACTTGTCCTCATCCGGTTCCTTCAGGTTCACCAGCACGAAGGGATGGTAGGGATCGAAGTTGTCGGCGCAGTGGGCATGGTCCTCCTGTGGCATCCGCCCACACCATGCGGCCTCCATCCGGTCCAACGCCACGAGGAGGGAATCCTCACCGATGAAGCAGATGGGGCGGTCCCAGTTGTAACCACTGCCCCCGAAGTTGGCGCCGCTGGGTTCCCAGCGTGCCAGGAAATCCTCCACCCGGTACACCATGAGAACGTCCACCGGGTTCCAGACCCAGCCGTTGCTGACCAGACGGGTGTGTTCCGGGGAGACCAGCAGCCGGGAGTGGAAGAAGTCGACGAAGTTCTCCTTCCCACCGTCCTGCCTGCGGATGATCTCCCGGGCGGTGAGCAGGTCGCCGGTTTCGGCGTCGAAGAAGTCGAGCCGGCACCACTGCGTCTGGAGGGCCGCCACGATTCGTCCTTCCAGGCGAAGGAAGGCCACCGAGTAGCTGGAGACGTCGCAGTGGTAGTCCTCACGGCGGTACTCCCGCGTCGCACCCGAGGCGAGGTTGACCAGCACCGCCCGCAGCCCGAAGCGCTCCGCCAGGCACGCCCACCCGTCGAGGGCGCGGAGTTCGAGCTCCCCCTCCAGCGCGGGGAGCACGGCGACGGTGGCGGAGGTTCCATCGGGAAGGACCCGGCTCAGCCGGGTGCTCTCGGCAACCAGCCAGCCGGGTCCCGAGGTGTCGGGGACAAGGGTCACGACACGACCCGGCCCTCGAAGTCCGTGCGGCCCGCGACCCGATCCGCCACGAAGGGGCAGCTGGGACGCACCTGGTTCCCGGTCGGCAGGATGTCGGCCAGGGCGAAGTCCACGACCTTCCCGGCCAGACCCTGCCCCTGGAACTCGGGGATCGTCTCGGTGTGGTTGAGGTCGATGACATCACCCTCGATGACGTAGTCCACGAAGGCCGCCACCTGGCCGCCCCGCTTGAGCTCGTAGCGGGCCGCGGTGTCGTTCTTGATCAGTTCGATGTCACTCATGGGTGTCATTCAACCAAATAAGGCCGGGCCTCCAGGCCCGGCGATTCCGGTGTGTTGGTGGGCGATGCCAGGTTTGAACTGGCGACCTCTTCCGTGTCAAGGAAGCGCGCTACCACTGCGCCAACCGCCCGAGGTGGAGACGGGATTCGAACCCGTGTACACGGATTTGCAGTCCGTTGCCTCGCCTCTCGGCCACTCCACCGGGTGGAGTATGTCTCCGAGCGGACGACGAGATTCGAACTCGCGACCCTCACCTTGGCAAGGTGATGCTCTACCAACTGAGCCACGTCCGCATGCGCTTTCCTTGACATCCCATTCGGGCTGCCTCGTTCGGCGCGTAGAGAACACTAGCGCAGGGCTTCGAGCGGATGCAAGTTTCACCTGCCAATCAGCGTTCAAGCCCCACAGAACGGGGCTGAAACACCTGCGAACCTCAGACGGGGATTCCGACGTAGATGGTTTCCAGGTACTCGGCGATGCCCTCGGAACCGCCCTCGCGCCCCAGCCCCGAGTGTTTGACCCCGCCGAACGGGGCGGCCGGGTTGGAGATCGCGGCGGAGTTGATTCCGATCATGCCGACCTCGAGTCGCTCCGACATCCGCAGTGCGCGGTCGATGTCTCCCGTGTGGACGTAGGCGGCCAGTCCCACTGGTGAGGAGTTGGCCCAGGTGAGGACCTGTTCCTCGGAGTCGAAGGGAACCACCGGGGCCACGGGTCCGAACAGTTCCTCGCAGACCACGGACTCCCCCGGGTCGGTCACGGCCAGCACGGTCGGGCGATAGAAATATCCCGGCCCCGCGACATCCTCGCCTCCCGTGAGCACCCGGGCGCCACGTTCACGGGCTCCCGAGACGAGTTCCCGGATGCGTTGCCGCTGCCCGGATGTGATGATGGGGCCGATGTCGGTCGCGGGATCGAGCCCGTTGCCCACGACCAACCCCTCGAACTCGGCGGCGAGACGCGCGGCGAACTCGTCGGCCAGTTCCCGGGAGACGTAGAACCGGTTCGCGGCGTTGCAGGCCTCGCCCATGTTCCGCAGTTTCGCGGATTTCGCGGCCGTCACCGCGCGGTCCAGGTCAGCATCGCCGAAAACGATGAACGGGGCACAGCCCCCGAGCTCCATTGAGGTCCGAAGCACGTTGTCAGCGGCTTCTCGCAGCAGCCCCCTGCCCACCTCGGTGGATCCCGTGAAGGAGAGTTTCCGCAGCCTCGGGTCCCGGAGCAGGGGCCCGGTCAGGGCGGCGGAGGACGAGGTGGGAACCACGTTGACCACGCCGTCGGGAAAGTCGGCCAGCCGGCACGCCTCGGCGAAGGCGAGAGCGGTCAGAGGAGTCAGCTTCGACGGCTTCAGGACACCGGTGCAACCGGCCGCCAACGCCGGGCCGAGCTTGCGGGTGGCCATCGCCAGGGGGAAGTTCCACGGGGTGATGGCCAGAACAGGACCGACGGGACGGGGCATGGTGATCATCCTCAGGCTGCCCTCGGGAGTCGTGGAGTAGCGGCCGTTCAGACGCACCGCCTCCTCGGAGAACCAGCGGAGGAACTCGGCCCCGTAAACCACTTCGCCGCGCGCCTCGGCCAGGGGCTTGCCCATCTCGATGGTCATCAGGACCGCGAACTCCTCCGTGCGCTCCACGACGATCTCGTACAGGTTGCGGAGCAGCTCCGCGCGGGCCCGTGGTGCCGTGCGGGCCCAGCCGTCCTGGGCGGCGGCCGCGGCCTCCAGCGCGGCCAGGCCGTCCCCGGCATCCGCGTCGGCGACCCGGGTGATCACATCTCCCGTCGCCGGGTTGATGACCTCGAACCGCCCACCTCCCCGGGCCTCGCGCCAGGCGCCATTGATGAAGACCTCGGTCGGGGCGGCGGCGAGCGCCCTCGTCACCAACGGGTTTTCTACGGAAAAGGCCTCCATGACCACACCTTCCAGGAATCGGTGAACGGACCCACCTTACGGCTCCGGCCAAGAGGCCGCTGTTGATCCCGGCCACCCCGATGGCGTACCGGAGCGTCCCACCCTCCCGAACGCACGTCTCCGGTGCGGCGTGTACCCGGCCATCCCGTCGCCGTTCCCAACCTCACGGCGCCGCCCCGCTGACATGAAGCCGGGGAATCCTCCTGATTGGCGACTCCTCCGAAGGTGCGCTAAAGTGGCAGATCGCACGGGCGATTGGCGCAGTGGTAGCGCGCTTCGTTCACACCGAAGAGGTCGGCGGTTCGAAACCGCCATCGCCCACCGATGCTCCTCACGAAAGCCAACCAGCCGCAAGGAGGAGAGGCATGTCGGCACCAGCCATCGTGCTTGTCGCACGAGGCGACGACGATCCTGCCGTCCGAACCTCCTTGGATGTCGTGACCAACCACCTCCATCGGCTGCGCCCGGACCTCAGGGTTGGTCTCGGTCTCCTGAACAGCACCACCCCAACGGTCCGCGAGGCCGTCACGGCCCTGGCCGAGACCGGGGTGGAGGAGATCGCGATGGTTCCGATGGACCTGGTTTCAGCGACCGACCACTCCCCCGTGCTGACCCAGGCCCGCGAGGAAGTTGGCGCGGCCAATCCCGGGCTGAGCATCGTCATCGCACGCCCCATCGGACCGGACATCGATCTGTTGAACGTCCTGGACACCAAGCTGCGCGAGGCGCTTCACCGCGCGAACGCCGTCGAGGTGGACGCCCTGGTTCTCGCCTGCCCGGACGGGGGGGATCTCAGGGGAAGCGCCCTGCTCGCCCGGAGGGCCCGGCAGTGGAGCGCACATCACAAACTTCCGGTGCAGCTCGCGCAGAACGACATCACCGGTCGCGCAACCGCCCTCGCCATCAACGCGCTGCGCGGCCAGGGACGGCGGCACATAGCCGTCGGTTCCCTGTTCCTGACCCCCGGGCCCGTTTTCCGGGCCCACCAGCAGGCTGCCATCAGGGCGGGGGCCCTGGCGGTCACCCCTCCGATAACGGAGAATCCCCGAGTCACCGAACTGATCCTGGCCCGCTACGCCTTCGCGGCCATGCGGCTGCTCGACATCGATCCCCACGAGGACGGAACATGACAACCGACTTCCCTCTCGACCTCCCCGACCAGGAATGGCGAAACCGGCTGGACGATCTCGAATACCACGTGCTGAGGGAAGCAGGAACAGAGGCCCCCTTCACGGGCGAATACACGGACACCACCACCGAGGGGGTGTACGAATGCAGGGCCTGTGGAACCGAGCTGTTCCGCAGCGAGGCGAAATTTTCCTCCCACTGCGGCTGGCCCAGTTTCTTCGAGCCCTTCGCGGGGGACCGGGTCATCTACCTGGAGGACCACTCCATCCCCGGGCGTCCCCGCGTCGAGGTCCGGTGCACGGCCTGCAATTCCCACCTGGGGCATGTCTTCCGGGGCGAGGGATACGGCACCCCAACGGACGAGCGGTACTGCATAAACTCAATTTGCTTGCGTCTCGTTCCGGCGTGCCATCAAACCAGCCCGGGAGAAGACACATAGGCTCACTTCCGTGACGCTAGCTCCGCCCAACATGGCCGACCCCGAGTTCCAGCATGCCCTGGAGGAATTCGCCAGCATGCAGTGGCGCTCAGGGATCAAGGCCGAGGAGATAGGCTCCCCGCAGCGGATTGCGCCGTTCTCCATAGCCATGGCGCTGGACTTCATCGAGGATGACGAGGAGTTGGGAACCGGGCGGTTGATATTGCTGCACGATCCCGCCGGCAACGAGAACTGGGAGGGACGGTTCCGTCTGGTCTCCTATGTGCGGGCCGAGGTGGATCAAGAAATGGTCACCGACCCGTTGCTGCCCGAGGCGGCCTGGTCCTGGCTGACGGATGCGCTCTCCAAGCACGCAGCCGCCCACCGGGCCCTGGCCGGGACCGTGACCGCGTCCTACGGCCGGGGGTTCGGGGAACTGAGAACGCACCAGGCCGAGGTGGAGGTCCGGGCGTCCTGGACCCCGGTTCTGGACAACCGCCACAAGATGACCGCTCACCTCAAGGCCTGGCAGGATCTTCTCGGACACATTTCAGGGCGTCCACCGCTGCCCCGTGGAGTGGTGCAGTTCCCGGGGCGTGCATGAACCAGTTCGTCGAGCAGCCACGGGAAGCCCTGCGCCCCCTGGTGGACACCCCCGAAGCTCTCGACAACTGCATGGACTCCCTCTCCCGCGGGATCGGGCCCGTGGCATTCGACGCGGAACGCGCCCACGGCCACCGGTACTGGCCCAAGGCGTATCTCTTCCAGATCCGACGCGAAGGAGCCGGCACCTGGCTGATAGACCCCATCGCCTTCGAGCACGGGGGCGAGACGGAACTCGGCGGGCTCGTCGGCGCCTGCTCCGACGCACCGTGGATCATTCACGCGGCATCGCAGGATCTTCCCTGCATGCTGGATGTGGGCATTCATCCTCCCGCCCTGTTCGACACCGAATTGGCGGGACGTCTCCTCGGGGCCCCGTCAGTCGGTTTGGCAGCCCTTCTCGACACGAAACTCGGCATCCGGTTGCGCAAGGCGCATTCGGCGGACAACTGGGCCACTCGCCCGTTGCCGACCTCCTGGCTGACCTACGCGGCCCTTGACGTCGACTACCTGATCGAGTTGGCCGATGTCCTGCGCACCGAGCTCGTCGCCGGGAATCGCATCGCCTGGGCCGAGGAGGAGTTCACCCACACCCTGCAGGTCTTCTCCACCCCACCCGCCCCCCGGAAGGAACCGTGGCGGCGCCTGTCGGGCATCCAGGGTTTGAAACACCCGAGGCAACTGGCCGTGGCGCGGGCGCTCTGGCAGGAACGGGACCTCGTGGCCCGACGAAGGGACCGCCCGCCCTCCCGGATCCTGACCGACGCCGCAATCGTTGAATTCGCTTCGGGAGTGGACCCAGTTGGCCCGCTCCCGGACGCCCCCGGGTTCTCCAGGATTCCCGGGTTCAACACCCGCGGGGCGGCAAGGTACCGGGCCAACTGGGTCCGGGCCGTCGATTCGGTATCCCGGCTGTCCCCCGCCGAGTACCCCTCACGCCGCCCGGAACCGAACGGCATACCCCAGCCGCGCTCCTGGGAGCGCAACGACCCGGAACGCTGGGAACTCTGGAAAAAGATCCGCGCAGACGTCGACACGCTGGCCGGGGAACTCGGAATCCAACCCAGCCTCATAGCGCCCTCCGCGATCCTGCAGGCCTTCGTCCACAACTGGAAGCCCGGCAGCGACCCCCGGAGCGTGCTGCTGGAGACCGGTTCCCGGAACTGGCAGATCGATCTTCTGCTGCCGTTGCTCACCAGGCATCCCTGAGACAACCACACGGTTCGGTCGCTCATGCCCGGCCGGACTAAACCCCTCAGGCCGGTTGGGCGGCCGTTCGCCGTCGCTGAAGTATCTTCTCGAGCACCCGGCGGGCTATGTGGCGCGACGTCAGGCCGAGCTCCTCCAGAACCTCACCGCGGGTTCCCTGGGCGAGGAACTCCTGTTCGATGCCGAAGGCGAACAGCCGGGTCTCGGGTGCCTCTTCGGCGAGCCTCGCCCGCAGCCTCTCCCCCAGCCCGGCGACGACCAGGTTGTCCTCGATGCTCACGACGGTTTCGTGTTCGCAGGCCAGTCCGATCAGCTCGGGGCTGAGCGGGATGCACCAAGCGGGATCCGCGACCGTGCACGCCAGTCCCGCCGCGGAGAGTTTTTCCGCCACTTCGAGTCCGGTTCCCGCGAACTGGCCGTATCCGATTATCAGAACACTGGCACCGGCGTCGACGCGAAGCAGGTCGACCCGGTCACGTCCCACACCCCGGCTGGTGATCGCGGGCATCTCATCCGGGAGGCGTTCCTTCGAGTAGCGCAGCACCGTCGGGGCGTCCCGGACCGTGACCGCCCGCTCCAGCGCCGCGACCAGCCGGGTCTGGTCCCTCGGCGCCGAGACCTCGATGCCGGGCACGATCCCCAGCATCGACAGATCCCACATGCCGTTGTGGCTCGGGCCGTCGGTTCCGGTCACCCCCGCCCGGTCCAGCACGAGGGTGATTCCCTCCCCGTGAAGGGCCGCGTCCATCAGGACCTGGTCGAAGGCCCGGTTCAGGAAAGTGGCGTACACGGCGACGACGGGATGCATTCCGGCCCGGGCCAGCCCGGCGGCGGAGACAACGGCGTGCTGCTCGGCGATGCCCACGTCGAAGACCCGGTCCGGGAAGGCCGCCGCGAACCTGCCGAGCCCCGTCGGGTGCAGCATGGCGGCCGTGATGGCCACGACGTCCGGTCTGCGTTCCCCGATCCGGACCATGGCCTCACCGAAGGCATCGGTCCAGGTGGCCTGTACGGCGTCGCTGAGCGGCTGACCGGTGATCTCGTCGATCCTCCCGACTGCGTGGAACTGGTCCTCCTCGTGCTCCTCGGCAGCCTTGAAACCCTTGCCCTTGCGGGTGATGGCGTGAACCAGCACGGGCCCCTCGAACTGTCGTGCCCGTTCGAGATGGCCGACCACCGCACGGATGTCGTGGCCGTCTATCGGCCCCGTGTACTTCAGACCGAGATCGGAGAACATCCCCTGCGGCGCGAGAACGTCCTTGACCCCGGTCTTGAACCCGTGCAGCAGGTCGTAGACGGGACGTCCCAGAACCGGGGTCCGGTGGAGCCGGTTCTTGATGAAACTCAGGGTCCGTTCGTAGCGCTGATCGGTGCGCAATCCCGCCAGGTGCTTGGCCAACCCACCGACCGTCGGTGTGTAGGAACGGCCGTTGTCGTTGACGACGATCACGATCTTCAGGTCAGGTTGGGCCGCTATGTTGTTCAGCGCCTCCCAAGCCATTCCGCCAGTCAACGCACCGTCACCGACCACCACGACCACGGTGCGTTCCTCCCCGCGCAGGCGGAATCCCTTGGCCAGCCCCTCGGCCCAGGACAGGGCTGTCGAGGCGTGGGAGTTCTCGACCCAGTCGTGTTCGGACTCGGAACGGGACGGATAGCCGGACAGGCCTCCCCGCTGCCTGAGATGCTCGAATCCCTCGGCCCGGCCGGTCAGGATCTTGTGGACGTAGGACTGGTGCCCCGTGTCGAAGATGATCGGGTCGTGGGGCGAGTTGAAGACCCGGTGGATACCCAAGGTGAGTTCGACGACACCGAGATTCGGCCCGAGGTGCCCACCCGTGCGACTGACCCGGTTGATCAGGAAGCCACGGATCTCGGATGCGAGGCTTGTCAGCTGGCGGCGCGAGAGCGTTCGCAGGTCACGCGGGCCACCAATCTTGGCGAGCAGGGACATGACTGACAGTCTAGAGGCTCTCCCAAGGAACGGACACCTTGTAGCATTACCGCTCCGGACCGCGTGTTCGCCTCTTCCCTGCGGAACAGACTCTCGGAAATCCGAGGCGATACGCTTTTCAACCATGGACGAAGTGCTCCGGGCCGTGCCCCGCGTCAACGTCTGGGTGACCTGTCCCAGGTGCTCCGGGCCGGCACACGTGCTGCGAAACCGTGTCGTGTGCACTGCTTGCACCTGGACACGCGAGGGAGCCAGACCGGGTCATTGGTGCGCCTGCTGCCGGGAATGGGAGGCGGACCGGCCCGTGGCCGTGAAACTCGCCCGGACCGTGCTGTGGTTTAGGTGCGGCGTCTGCGGAGCGCGGAAGGAGGAAATCCGTTCTCATGTGGCCCGGCAGAGACACGGGGTTCCGGTGCCCACCTGTTCCTGCGGTTCACCGATGCTCCTGGATGCGCATTGGTACCGGGGAATCGATTCTCCGGCGGTCCGCGATGGTTTCGACGCCCTGTACGGCCTGCCGTTCCATCTCGCGGTTCCCTGCGCGGGACACACCCTGTGGGTGGCTAATCTGGAACATCTCAACCACGTGGAGAGTTTCGTCGCCGCCAAGCACCGCCTGCGCCTCGACTTCACCGACGAGTCCACCAGGTACTGGGAGCTCTGCCACCGGTTGCCCGCCTGGATCATCCGGGCCAAGAACCGGACCAAGGTGCTCGCAGGCCTGGGGAAGCTGCGGCGCATGGCAATGGCCCTCTCTTCCGAGGACGCGGCACAGGTTTTCATTCCCAGAGCTCCATGACCGATGCGCCATCCTCCGGAATCAAATGCTCTCGAAAGCCCGGTCCCGGATGCTCCCCGGCCTGCCCGTCCATGTGGACACCCCAGATGCAACTCATCATTGGGGTCCACCGGAGAAACTGAAGTGCAGACCGGCAGGTCAAGCCATCAAACGAGAGTTGGTGGGGCGGGGATCACCCCGCCCCACCAACTGATTCCTTCTCCGGAATGGGCACTCGTTACTGGGAAACTTCTTTGTGGGTCTTCTTTCGGACGAACCACGAAATCGTCAATCCCACGAACCACAGGAGCGTCAACCCCAGGGCTATCCGGGTGTCGTCATAGCGCAACAACACATAGACCACGAACCCGAAGAAGCCCAGCACCACCCATGGCATGAAGGAGGCGCCCGGCATTCGGAATGCCGCGTTCTTGTGAGCCTCGGGATGCAACTTCCGATAGCGGATGTAGCAAACCAGGATCAGCGACCACATGAACAGCACCAATCCCACCGACACCGAGGAGACCATGGTGAATGCCTCCATCACCGACCCGCCGATGATCAGGATCGGGAAGGCGACACATGTCAGTGCCACTGACAGTACCAACGCCTTGGCCGGAACCTGGTGCTTCGACAGATGCCCGAAGGACTCGGGTGCCTGCTTCGACTGGGACAACCCGTACAGCATGCGGGAGGTCGAGAAGATCCCCGAGTTCGCGCTGGAGGAAGCAGAGGTCAGGACCACGAAGTTCATGGCCCCGGCAGCTGCGACGAACCCGACCAGGCTGAACAGGTTCACGAACGGCGAGGTCGTTGGATCGATCTTGTCCCACGGAGTGACCGACATGATGACCGCCAGGGCCAGCACGTAGAAGATCACGATCCGAACCGGTATGGCGTTGATCGCCTTCGGCAGGGTCGTGTGCGGATCGGAGGTCTCGGCCGCAGCCGTTCCGATCAACTCGATACCGATGAACGCGAACACCGCGATCTGGAAGGCCGCCAAGAAGTTGTCACCATCGGCCGGGAAGATTCCCAACGGACCATAGGCACTCCACAGGTGGGTGACCGATGCGGTTGTCGTCCCGTCAGCGGACGGGAAGTTCACCAGGATCATCCCTATGCCGACGACGATCAGAAGCAGGATGGCGACGATCTTGATCAGGGCGAACCAGAACTCGATCTCACCGAACATCTTGACCGTCAGCAGGTTGCAGCCGAGCAAGGCCATCAGGAGGATGAACGTACAGATCATCGACCAGGTCATGTCCTTGAGCCAGAAATCGAAATACCCGGCGATGACAACAACTTCTGCACTGGCCGTGACGACCCACAGAATCCAGTACGTCCAGCCCGCGAAGTACCCGGCCCACGGTCCGATCATTTCTCGGGCGAAATCCTGGAAGGACTTGTACTCGAGATTGTGAAGCAGGAGTTCACCCATACCCCTCATCACGAAGAAGAGCATCGTCCCGATGAGCAGATAGATCAGCAGCAACGACGGTCCCGCCAGGTGAACGGTCTTGCCCGAGCCCATGAAAAGACCCGTTCCGATGGCGCCACCGATGGCGATGAGCTGGATGTGACGGTTCTTCAGGTTCCGCTGCAGATGCTCCTGCCCCTCGGCGGCCTGCGTTGTTACAGGAGGCTTATCCAACATGATCCAGCGCTTCCTCCAGAGGCATCAGTGGCAGGTCGAACGCC
Organism: Arachnia sp.; assembly: GCF_057238465.1. Taxonomy (NCBI): domain Bacteria; kingdom Bacillati; phylum Actinomycetota; class Actinomycetes; order Propionibacteriales; family Propionibacteriaceae; genus Arachnia; species Arachnia sp. The sequence continues at coordinate 104,751 of NZ_DBHHFZ010000002.1, read as the reverse complement.
TCGGAAACGCCCGCAAAGGTCAGGTTGCCCTTGACCGTGTTGAGGCCCTTGGCCAGCGAGGGGTTGTCCTTCAGCGCCTTGGCCGCACCCTTGTCGGCGAGCTGGATCATGTAGGGAAGGGTGGCGTTGGTGAGCGCCCAGGTGGAGGTGTTCGGCACCGCGCCCGGCATGTTCGCCACGCAGTAGAACAGCGAGTTGTGGACGGGGAAGGTCGGGTCGTCGTGGGTGGTCGGGCGGGATCCCTCGAAGCAACCACCCTGGTCGATGGCGACATCCACCAGCACCGATCCGGGCTTCATCTCGGCGACCATTTCGTCGGTGACGAGCTTCGGGGCCCTGGCGCCGGGGATGAGCACCGTGCCGACCACCAGATCGGCCTGGAGGACGTGCTCGCGCACGGAGAGGGCGGAGCTCACGACGCCGTGCACCTGGTTGTGGAACCTCCAGAAGGTGTTGCGCAGCTTGTCGAGGTCGGTGTCGAGAACCGTGACATCCGCACCGAGACCCATGGCGATATTGGCCGCGTTCTGGCCTGCGACACCGCCACCGAGGACTACGACCTTGGCACTGGGAACGCCACCGATGCAGCCCATGAGGACGCCGCGTCCACCCTGGGCCTTCATGAGGGCGTGGGCACCGACCTGGGGGGCCAGGGAACCGGCGATCTCGGACATGGGGTAGAGCAGCGGCAACGCACCGGAGGGCAGCTGAACGGTCTCGTAGGCGATCGCCGTGGTGCCCGCCTTGAGCAGGGCATCGGTCTGGGGACGATCGGCCGCGAGGTGGAGATAGGTGAACAGGGTCAGGTCCTCACGCAGGTACTGGTACTCGCTGGAGATCGGCTCCTTCACCTTGAGCACCATCTCGCCAACCGCCCAGGTGTCGGCGGCGTTGCTGACGATCTTCGCACCCTGCGCGACAAATTCCTCATCCGGGATCGAAGAACCGACGCCCGCACCCGCCTGGATGTAGACCTCGTGGCCCCTCCTGACGAGCTCATGGACACCAACGGGGGTGATGGCGACCCGGAACTCGTTGTTCTTGACCTCGGTCGGGACTGCGATACGCATGTGTTACTCCTTCGTAATTGATTCTGGCTGCCCCACCTTGGGCATCCATGCGTTTGCGTGAGACCGACACTAGTACGGCAAAGATCAAAGCGCGCGACCACCCCCCTCGTTTTCGGCTACGACAAGGCCTTGAGCTGCTGAAACCGAGGTTGACACCACCCCCGTGAGGCCCCGGAGGGTCCTCACGGGGGCACTGCGAGGGGCCGTTCAGGCCTTCGCCAGGTTGCGCAGCACGTAGGGCATGATGCCGCCGTTGAGGTAGTAGGCCCGCTCCCCGGGGGTGTCGATCCGCACGATCGCGTCGAATCCCGTCACCGTGCCGTCGGGCCGGGTGGCGGTGATCCTGACCGTGCGTGGGGTGATGCCGGAGTTCAGCTCGGTGATGCCGGAGACAGCGAAGACCTCCTCCCCCGTCAGGCCGAGGGAGTCGGCTGATACCCCGTCGGGGAACTGGAGCGGGAGGACCCCCATCCCGATCAGGTTGGAGCGGTGGATCCGCTCGTAGCTCTCCGCGACGACTGCTTTCACCCCGAGCAGCGCCGTACCCTTGGCCGCCCAGTCCCTGGAGGATCCGGACCCGTACTCCTTGCCCGCCAGGATCACCAGCGGAGTCCCCGCTGCCGCGTAGTTCTGGGCCGCGTCGTACACGGTGCTCACCGGGCCCCCGGGGAGGGTGAAGTCGCGGGTGAAGCCACCCTCGGTGCCGGGCGCCACCTGGTTCCGCAGCCGGATGTTGGCGAAGGTGCCCCGGATCATGATTTCGTGGTTTCCACGCCGGGAGCCATAGGAGTTGAAGTCCCGAGGGCCCACCCCCTGGGAGGCGAGGTACACACCCGCCGGGGAGTCGGCCTTGATGCTTCCCGCCGGGGAGATGTGATCGGTGGTGACGGAATCCCCCAGCATCAGCAACACCCGGGCTCCCCCGATGTCCTCGACGGGGACCGGGCTGACCGGCATCCCGTCGAAGTAGGGGGCCCTGCGCACGTAGGTGGATTCCTCATCCCATTCGAAGACCGCCCCGCCCGGGGTGGGCAGCGAACGCCAGCGCTCGTCCCCGGTGAACACGTCGGCGTAGCGGGACGCGAACATCTCGGAGCTGATGGATGAGCTGATGACCTCCTCGATCTCGGCCTGGGTGGGCCACAGGTCGCGCATGAACACGTCATTTCCGTCGCTGTCCTGGCCGATGGGGTCGTTGAACAGGTCGATGTCCATTGTTCCCGCGAGGGCGTAGATGATGACCAGCATCGGGCTGGCGAGGTAGTTCATCTTCACGTCCGGGCTGATCCGGCCCTCGAAGTTCCGGTTTCCGGAGAGCACCGCGGCCACGGCCAGATCGTGTTCGTTCACGGCGGCGGAAACCTCGGGAATCAGGGGGCCGGTGTTGCCGATGCAGGTCACGCAGCCGTAGCCGACGAGGTTGAACCCGATCGCGTCGAGGTAGCCTCCGAGCCCGGACCTGGTGTAGTAGTCGGTGACCACCTGGGAGCCGGGCGCCAGTGACGTCTTGACCCAGGGTTTCCGTGTCAGTCCCCGCTCGACCGCCTTCTTCGCCACCAGGGCCGCGCCCAGCATCACGGACGGATTGGAGGTGTTGGTGCAGGAGGTGATGGATGCGACGGTGACGGCGCCGTTCCTCAGCTCGAAGGACGTGCCGTCCTCGAGAGTCACCGGCACCGAGGCGTCGGGGGTGTGGGTGTAGGTGGGCAGCGCCTCGCGGAAACTGTCGCGGGAACGGGTGAGCAGGATGCGGTCCTGGGGGCGTTTCGGCCCGGCGATGGAGGGCACCACGGTTCCGAGGTCGAGTTCGATGTACTCGGAGTAGTCGGGTTCGCGATCGTCCAGATGCCACAACCCCTGGGCCTTGGCGTAGGCCTCCACGAGGGCGATCTGGGCCTCGTCGCGCCCGGTCAGGCGCAGGTAGTCGATGGTTTTCCCGTCGATCGGGAACACCGCGATCGTTGAACCGTACTCGGGGCTCATGTTCCCGATGGTGGCGCGGTTCGCGAGCGGCACCTGGGAGACCCCCTCGCCGTAGAACTCCACGAATTTCCCGACCACCTTGTGCTGGCGCAGCATCTCGGTGATGGTCAGGACCAGGTCGGTGGAGGTGGTTCCCTCGGGGAGCCGGCCGGTCAATTTGAACCCGACCACCCGTGGGATGAGCATGGAGACCGGCTGCCCCAGCATGGCGGCCTCGGCCTCGATGCCGCCGACTCCCCATCCGACCACGCCGAGTCCGTTGACCATGGTGGTGTGGGAATCGGTGCCGACGCAGGTGTCGGGGTAGGCCTGGAGGACGCCGTCGACGATGCGCGGGAAGACGACCCGGGCCAGGTGTTCGATGTTGACCTGATGGACTATGCCGGTGCCCGGGGGCACCACCTTGAAGTCATCGAATGCGGTTTGCCCCCAGCGCAGGAACTGATAGCGCTCGCGGTTGCGCCGGTATTCGATCTCGGTGTTCTGGGCGAATGCGGTCGGGGTTCCGAACACCTCGGCCGTGACGGAGTGGTCGATGACCATTTCCGCCGGGGAGAGCGGGTTCACCTTGGCGGGGTCCCCCCCGAGGGCCGTGACCGCTTCCCTCATGGTCGCGAGGTCCACCACGCAGGGCACACCCGTGAAGTCCTGCATGATGACGCGGGCGGGGGTGAACTGGATCTCGTGACTCGGTTCGGCCCCCGCATCCCAGTTCCCGAGCGCCCGGATGTCGTCGGCGGTGATGTTCGCCCCGTCCTCCGTTCGCAGCAGGTTCTCGAGAAGGATCTTTAGGCTGTAGGGCAGCCTGTCGTGTCCTGCCACCGCGTCGATCCGGAAAATCTCGTAGGTGGTGCCACCCACCTCGAGGGATGACCTGGCCCCGAAGCTGTTGACGCTCATAGCTCTCCTTGGTCCGCCTCACGTCACATATCTTGATGTCAAGATATCACGGCGACGCCCTGCTCCCAAAAAATCGGGAAACACCTCAGGTTCTCGTGGCGGGCTTCAGGATGGCCACACACTCCACATGGTGGGTCATCGGGAACAGGTCGAAGGCGCGGATCCGGTCGGTCACGTACCCTCGCACCGCGAAATCTGCCAGATCCCTGGCCAGGCTCGCCGGATCGCAGGCGACGTAGGCGACGGCCCTGGGTGCGAGATCCGCCACGCGCGCCACCACGGCGGCCCCCGCTCCCCTGCGGGGTGGATCGAGGACGACCAGATCGACCCCGGGCGGGAGCCGGCGAAGCGCCTTCGTCAACGACAGCGCCAGGAAACGCCCCCGGGGTACGTTGACGCGGGCATTCGCAGCGGCCTCCCGGTCCAGCTCCACCCCGAAAACCTCGGCCCCGGCGTGGTCCAGACCCGCGGCGAACAACCCCGAACCGCAGTAGAGGTCGAGCGCCAGATCCCCCGGTCTGGGTCTGAGCCCTTCCATGACGGCGTCGAGCAGGGTTTCGGCCGCCCGGGGATGCACCTGCCAGAAACCGGAGGCCGCCACCTGGAAGGAGAACTTTCCCGCCTTCTCACGGACCCGGGGTGGACCGATCAGGAGTTTTCCATCGGCGAGCACGCTTACCGTGTTCGCCGCGCGAACCACGCTGAGGGATTCCACTCCTTCCGTGAGTTCGTTCAACTGAGCCGGGAACGGGCCGGGCGCAGCGGCGAGACATCCCGCCTCGGGCAGTGGAACCACCTCGTGTGACCGCCGCCCGCGTAGCCCCACGCGACCATCGCTGACCGCGTACCTCATCCGGGTGCGCCAGTTGACCGTAGGCTGGACGGCCTCCACCCGCCCGGTCCAGGTGATCCCCGCCAGTCGGGACAGCTGCTCCGCGACGACGGCCGTCTTGAGGTCGAGCTGGAGCTCGGGACTGGCGTGCTGCCAGTCGCAGCCACCGCACTGCTCGGCGATCGGGCACGGGGGCTCCACCCGTCCCGGGGAGGCCTTGAGCACCCGGATCACGCGCCCCCGGTCGAACCGGTTGCCCTTCTCGGTGATCTCGACGACCACCCGTTCCCCGGGCAGCCCTCCCGTGACGAAGATCACCTTGCCGTCGAAGCGCCCAACGACCACACCGCCGTGGGCCACCCGTTCGAGTTCGACCTCGATCATCTGGTGCCCTGTCTGGTCTCGCGCCGCCGTGAACTGCTGAGCTGGTAGGGCACCGAGATCACCATCACCCCACTCATGTAGTGCAACCTGGTGCGGATCAGCAGGGTGGTCTGGTTGTGGAGCAGCCGCTCCCACCAGTTCCCCACCACGTAGTCAGGAATGTAGACGGCCACCACGTCCCTGGGGTTCTCGGTGCGCATATCGGCCACATAGCGGATGAAGGGCTGGGTGATCTCCCGGTAGGGGGATGCGATCACGCGCAACGGAATGCCGAAGTCCTCCTTCCGCCACGCCTCCATGAGTTCGCGCGCCTCCTCGTCGTCGACGGAGATCGTCACCCCCATCAGGGAGGTGGCACGGCCCGCTTTCGCGTAGGCGATGGCCTTCGCGGTGGGCAGGTTCACCTGCTGCACCAGCACCACCGCCCGGACCCGGCTCGGCAGGGCCCGGTCGGATCCGGGGCGGAGGGCCAGCTCGTCCTTGACCTGGTCGTAGTGCCTGCGGATCAGGACCATCAGCAGGTACATCAATCCCATGGCGACCAGGGCGAGGTAGGCGCCGTGGGTGAACTTGGAGATGAGCACGACCAACAGCACCAAGGCTGTCATTCCCGCGCCGAGGAGGTTGATCACGCGGGATCGCTGCATGCGCCGCCTTTCGCCCCGGTCCTTCTCGACGCGGAGAGCGCGGTTCCAGTGCAGCACCATCCCGGTCTGTCCAACGGTGAAGGAGATGAAAACCCCGACCACGTAGAGCTGGATCAGGGCCGTCACGGAGGCGTTGAAACCCCAGATGAGGGCGATGGCCGCCACGGCCAGCAGCACGATCCCGTTGGAATAGGCCAACCGGTCGCCGCGGGTGTGGAGCTGCCGGGGCAGATAACCGTCCTTGGCGAGGATCGAGGCCAGGCTCGGGAAACCGTTGAACGCGGTGTTCGCGGCCAGGAACAGGATCGACAGGGTGGCGATGATGACCACGTAGAAACCCGGGATGAACCAGTCACCGAAGACCGTACGCGCGAGCTGTCCCGTCACGGTCACCGCCGCGGTGTGGATGGTCGAGCCGTCCGGGGCCAGGTAGTGGGTTCCGGTCAGTTCGTCGATCAGGTGCACGCGGGTCAGGTTGGCCAGCAGGACGATCCCGACGAGCATGGTCCCCGCGATCAACCCGAGCAGCCCGAGCACCGAGGCGGCGTTGCGGCTCTTGGGAGGGCGGAAAGACGGCACACCGTTGGCCACGGCCTCCACCCCGGTCAGCGCGGCGCAGCCCGATGAGAAGGCCCGGGTGATGATCGCGACCAGCACCCACCCGAAGGCGTGATCGGCGCCCTGGGTGCCGATCACGGTCAGGTCGGAGGTCTCGCTCCTCAGCGAATGCCCCAGGACCAGGATCCGGAAGAATCCGATGGCGAGCATCAAAAGCATTGAGAACATGAAGACGTAGGTGGGCCAGGCCAGCACTCCCCCGGAGTCCCTGACACCCCGCAGGTTCATCAGGGCCAGGACGACGATCACCCCGACCGCGATGGGTACCTCGTGGCCGTCTATCCCGGGGAACATCGCCTTCGCGTTGAGCACACCGGCGGAAACCGAGACGGCGACCGTCAACACGTAGTCGACCAGCAGCGCCGAGGCCACGGTCAGCCCTGCGTGCCTGCCCAGGTTCGATGCGGCGACCTCGTAGTCCCCGCCACCGGTCGGATAGGCACGGACGGTCTGCCGGTAGGACATCACCACCACCGCGATCACGACCCCGACCGCGAGCCCGATCTGCCACGAGAACAGGTATCCGGTCATCCCGGCCAGGGACAGGGTGATCAGGATCTCGTCGGGCGCATAGGCGACCGAACTCAGCGCATCCGAGGCGAACACTGGCAGCGCGAGCCGTTTCGGGAGAAGCGTTTCCCCCAGCTGTGCGCTGGCCAGGCGGCGGCCGACGAACACACGTTTCAGCGCCTGATAGATGTTCACGAAGCCCTACGGTAGACCCATGGCAGGGTGATTGCGATACCGTCGGATCTGCGTCCGGGAGCCGCCGGACCGGGAGGGAGACGCAAATGCACATCGTGATCATGGGTTGTGGTCGCGTCGGTTCCATGCTGGCCCGGGGCCTCGAGAAACGAGGCCATTCGGTGGCGGTGATCGATGTCAACGTGGATTCGTTCCGTCGGCTCGGGACCGATTTCCAGGGGACCACGGTCAGCGGGGTGGGTTTCGACCGGGAGGTGCTGGAGGCCGCCGACATCCGGCACGCCGACGGTTTCGCGGCCGTTTCCAGCGGCGACAATTCCAACATCCTGGCGGCCCGGGTGGTTCGCGAGCAGTACGGGGTGGACAACGTGGTGGCCCGCATCTACGACCAGGGCAGGGCAGCCGTCTACGAGAGGCTGGGCATTCCCACCGTGGCCACCGTCCGCTGGACCGTGGGCCAGGTGATGCGCAGGCTGCTGCCCGAGGGCAGCGAACCCGTGTGGCGGGACCCCTCGGGGACCGTGCGGCTGCTCCAGATCTACGTCCACTCGGCCTGGGTGGGCAAACGCATCAGGGACCTGTCCGCGGCGGCCCAGGTCCCGATACCGTTCGTCTCCCGCACGGGACGCGGCATCGTTCCGGACTCCCAGACCGTTTTCCAGGACGGTGACCTGATTTTCGTCGCCTGCGAGGCCGAGAGAACCGACGCCGTCGAGTCCCTGTTCGCCGCTCCCCCGACCCGTTCTCGAAATCTGTGAGGAATCGCCATGCGAGTAGCCATCGCCGGAGCCGGCAACGTCGGCCGGTCCATCGCCCGTGAACTGATCAGCAACGGCCACCAGGTGCTCCTGATGGAGAAGGACCCGATGGCGATCAATCCCGATTCCGTGCCCGGGGCGGAATGGTTCCAGGCGGACGCCTGCGAGCTCCAGACCTTGGAGGAGGCCGAGCTGGAGAACTGCGACGTGGCGATCGCGGCCAGCGGGGATGACAAGGTGAACCTGGTGCACTCGCTGTTGGCGAAAACGGAGTTCGGGGTGCCCCGCACGGTGGCGCGCATCAACCATCCGGGCAACGAATGGCTCTTCGACGAGGCCTGGGGGGTGGATGTCGCGGTCTCCACTCCCCGCATCATGTCGGCCCTGGTGGAGGAGGCCGTCGCGACCGGTGACCTGGTGAGGCTGTTCACCTTCACCAAGTCCTCGACGAACCTCTCCGAGATCCGGTTGCCCCGGCAGAGCCCCTTCGTCGGGCGCCGGATCCGTGATCTGGAGCTGCCCCGCGAGGTGGTCCTGGTGGCGATCATCCGTGACGGCATCCCGCTGGTTCCCGAACGCGACGGTGCCCTCGAGGCCTTGGACGAGATGCTTTTCGTGGTCAGTCAGGATGCGGAGGGCGAGCTCAGCTCGATGTTCACCTCCGCCGGCTGACCCGGTGTCAACTGACGACCTCGAATTCGGGGTTGTACATGACACGCCCGTTGTCGCCGGAGGAGATCCGGCCCTGCACGACGAGGTCACACCCGGGCGTGATGCAGTCCAGGCGGCGGCGCCCGGTCCAGTTCAGTTCTATGCTGCCCGTGCCGTCGGTCAGCAGCGCCTCCACGCCGCCCATGTCCAGGCTGGTGACCCAGCGGACGGTGCCCCGCACCTTCACCCTGGAGCGGTCACAGCACTCGGCCAGGGGGCTGGCACCGCAGTCGCGTGACCGCTCCTTCAGGTCCTCGGCCTCCAGTTCCTCTGCCGGGGAAAGGAATCGCCGCAGCCTCCGCATGAAGCCGTGCTGCTGTTCGCCGGTCATTTCTGCTCCAGGTCCGGAATCGTCAGGGGAATGAGGCTGCCCGGCGCGGCCGGGGCGGTTCCTCTGCGGACCACGAGATTGCCGAAGCACTCGAGAAGCGCGATGCTCGCGTCCTCGTTGTCCGGTTCGAGGGCGGCGCGCCCGAAGACGATTCCGCGCAACACCCATCCGGGCCCCCCTACCAGCCAGGTACGGGAAATATGGGTTCCGCGCCTGCCCTGGGCGTCGGTGACGGGCTGCTGGCGGCGCAACTCCACCCCGAAGGGGCCCTCCAGGAGGGTGACCTCTCCGCCCTCCTTCTCGGTGGCCGCCGCGATCTCCTCGCGGATCTCGGCGAGCATCGAGGTGCGCCTCGGACCTGCGAACAGCGCGACCTCCATGGCCGAGGCACCATCCCCCACCAGGAAGGACTGGACCTGCTGCCGGGGTTCGTCCACCTGGAGCTGCAACTGCATCGCCTCGAACGGGGTGACCACGAGCGCCCCGAGGTCTATCCGCTGGACGTCGTCCTCGTCCAGGTCCACCTCGTCGATGTCGAAGGGGCCCTCGTCGCGGTCGAACATCTCGTCGATCTCGGCCCACTTCTCCTCGTCGGTCATCTCTTCGACGATCTCCTCGTCGTCATCGGTCTCCTCGACCGTTTCCTCATCGGTGGTCTCCTCGACCGTTTCCTCATCGGTGGGTTTCATGCTGCTCCCTTGTGGATTCACTGTTGTCCGGTTGAACCATAACCGCCCCGGCCGCGCTCCGTCTCATCGATTTCGGAGACCGGAGTGAACTGGGCGGAAATGAAGGGGACGACCACCAGTTGGGCCACCCGTTCGCCCTCCTGCAGCTCCACGGCGGTCCTCGTATCGAGGTTGATCAGGCAGATGCGGATCTCGCCGCGGTAACCGGAATCGATGATGCCGGGGCTGTTGACGATCCCGAGGCCACACCTCGCGGCCAACCCGGATCTGGGCGTCACCATCCCGACGGTGCCCGCAGGAAGAGCGATGCGCACCCCGGTGCCGACCAGCCTTCGCTCCCCCGGTTGGAGGGTGACGGCCTCGGTGATGCGCAGGTCGGCGCCTGCATCCCCCGCCCTGGCATAGGCCGGCAGGTGTTCTGGGGCATCCACGACCACTGGTATCTCAGACACCCGGTCAATCTAGCGCGGCTGCGGCCCATCCGTGACCCGGGACATAATGGGAAGCCCGAGAAACATCGAAAGGACCTTGCCATGGCCGTTGAGGAAAAGATTCTGTGGAAGATCTACGCGGGCGTGCTCGGCGCGGCCACCACTCTTCTGGCCCAGAAAGTCGTGACGAAGGCGTGGGAAGCGGCCACGGGAGACGTCCCCCCGGATCCGAACGATCCCGACACCCCGATGATCCAGGCGCTCATCTGGGCCCTGTGCAGTGGGCTCGGCGTGGGCATGGCCCAACTCACCATGAACCGTTACATGCAGCGCCGCTGGTTCTCGAACACCGGCCGCAGGAGTCCGGGTCGGCTGCGCAACAAGATGGATATGTGATTCGGGTCACACGCAGTCGACGCAGTACTTGAGATCGCCCTTGGTCTCGGCCAACTGGCTCTGGGATTTGACGAGGAAGCAGGATGCGCAGGTGAACTCGTTCGACTGCCGGGGCAGTACCCGCACCGTGAGTTCCTCGTGGGACAGGTCGGCTCCCGGCAGTTCGAACGACTCGGCCGCCTCGACCTCGTCCTCGTCGACCTTTCCGGAGTTCTTGTCGTTTCGGCGTGTCTTGAGTTCCTCGAGCGAATCCTCGCTCATCTCCTCGTCGCTCTTGCGTGGTGCGTCGTAGTCGGTGGCCATGTCCGTGGTCCCTCCTGGTCTCGCCATCGGTTCGTCCCGAAATTAATCGGGGCTATGTGTACCACATCCTGAGCCTGGCGCAAGTCCCGGGTTCCGGTGGTGTCGGCTGGTAGGTTGTTCAACCAGACACAAGGGGAGTTTGCATGGACAGCGCATTGAGCCCGCGGGAGATCCAATCCCGCATCCGTGGAGGGGCCACGCTCACCGAGGTGGCCACGGAAGCCGGTGTGGATCCGGCACGGATCGAGGGTTTCGCCCTTCCTGTGTTCGCGGAGCGCGAGCACATGACCAGCACCGCCTTGGAATGCGCGGTCAGGCGCCGCGGTGATGGTTCGGGGCATCGCCGCCTGCAGGAACTCATCTCCACCCGTCTCCAGGCCCGGGGGATCGATTCGGAGGACATCGCCTGGGATTCCTGGCGGGAACCCGACCGCAAGTGGCGCCTGGTGGGGGTGTTGGAGAGCCACGAACGGCGGGCCGAGTTCATCTTCGATCCCCGCGGCCGCTTCACCATCGCAGACAACCCGGACGCGCGGTGGATGATCGGCGAGGAACTGCCCGGCGGCAAGGACCCCGACAACGAGAACACCGTGGATTTCGATGACGAGTTCGCGCTGGTGCGCGCAACCGCGCAACCAACCACTCCCCCTCCTCTCCCGGGCGACGACGTCCCCAGCGGCAACTTCGACGAGGGCCCGGCGACCTCCGAGCTCGACGATCTCTACGACATGCTGAGCGGCGTGAGTGAGGACTCGGTGCGGATCTACGTGGCCATGGACGACGAGTCCGCTGAGGAGGACACCCCGCAGGAACAGAGCGGGCAGGGGGACTCCGAGGAGACCGAGGTGATCGACGAGTTCACGGGGATACCGGAAGCCGATGCCGCCGATACCGTCGAGACGTCCCTGATCGGATCGGCCCAGGACCCCTTGGTCGAGGCCGACACCGAGGACACCGCGCCGCAACCCAGACCACGGCACCGCCGCAGGGCCCGCGTCCCGAGCTGGGACGAGATCCTGTTCGGCGGCCCGTCCCACTGAACCTCGTCATTCCCCGAAGGGCAGGGGATCCTCACCCAGGGTGGCGCGGGCCCGGGTCGCGGTCATGCGGCGCCGGTGATGGGCCCGGCAGAGCACCTCGTAGCGGACATCCCCCGTCTCGGTGTCCCCCACCACAACCTGGGAACCCTCCGTGACCATCAGGCCGTCGACGGTACGGGCGTTGTGGGTGCCCTTCGCCCCGCACCAGCACAATGGGCCGATGGGGAGGGTCTCCACCCGGTCGGCCAGCTCCACCAGCCGCTGCGACCCGGGAAACAGCCTGGTCCTGAAGTCCGCGAGGATCCCGAAGGTGTAGACGTCGATCTGCAGTTCGTCCACGATCCGGGCGAGCTGCTCCACCTGTTCCCCTGTGTAGAACTGCGCCTCGTCGCAGACGAGATAGTCGACCCGTCTGCCCGCCACCAGCTGGGCTATGACGTGGGCCCAGAAGTCGAACCCCTCGTCCACCTCGGTGGCCGGCGCCTCGAGCCCCAGCCGGGAGGAGATCCGCGCCTCGCCCGAGCGATCCCGGGAAGTGAAGATCCGGCCCTGTCTGCCGTGCGTGGACTGGGTGTGGTCGAACTGCAGGGCGAGGGTCGACTTTCCGCAGTCCATGGGACCGGTGTGAAAGACGAGTTCAGGCACTCATGGCTCCGATCAGTTCCTCGTAGATGGAAACGTAGGCCTCAGCGGTGTGCCGAGGGGTCAGTTCTTCGAGCAGGCCCCGGGACGCGGAACGCATCGCGGCACGCCGCCCGGGATCGGCGAGTCTCCGCATCCCGGCCGCCAGGGAGTTTATATCCGGTTCGGTCAGCAGCGCGGACTCCGGTGAGGTGGCCACGGTCAGGCGGTCGTCGCAGTAGAGGATCGGGAGCCCCGCCGCCACGGCCTCGGAGAGCACCAGCGCCTGGGAGTCGAACCGGTGGCTCGTCAACACGAACACATCGGAGTTGACCAGTTCGTAGGCGATCGCGTCCAAGGAACGCAGATGCCCCCGGAAGTCGATGTTGTTGGCGCCTGCGGCCAGCATCCTGAGCAGGGGACGTTGATCGCCGTCCCCGACGATCACCAGTTCCGAACCCGGTATGTCGGCACGCCGGAATGCCCGCACCAGCACGTCCAGGCGTTTCTCCTTCGCCAGCCGCCCGACCGTCGTGAACCGTACCGTCTTGTCGGCCCTTTCCCGGCGGGCGTGGGAGATGGCCTCCAGCATGCCCCGACCGACACCGGTGGGAACCACATACCCGGGTACCCGGTGGGTGGCCGCCGTCTCCACCAGGTCCTTCATGAAGGGACTGGGAACGGTCCAGGCGTCGACCTTGCCAGCGATGTCGGCGAAGGAGGCCCAGTCCATCCGGGCCGCCAGCCCGCCGGGTTCCTGGGCCCTGGACACCAGCCGGGAGCGACTGGAGGCCCGCCCCGCCGCTCTGGTCAGCAACGGATTGATCAGGAACTGGTAGAGCCAGGTGCCGAAGATGGCGGCCTTGACGGTCTGGTGGGTGCCCGCGACATTGGCGTGAAAGGTGTGGAGGTGTGGGATGCCCTGGAGTCTCGCGATCCTGGCGCCGAGTATCAGGGCCCCCCGTTCGGTTTGCGTGTGCACCACGTCGAAGCGCGCGCATTTCGTGATCAACCGGGCGCGGCGTTCCGAGTTGTGCAGGATGCTCAGGTGCGCGGGAAGGCCCTCGACGTAGATGGTCGGGCACTCGATGACGCGACAGCTCCTGGGTTTCTCCAGGTGCCGGTCTGGGGCTATCAGGCTCACCCGGTGTCCCAGCTCCGTCAGTTCCTGGATCTGGGTCTCGACGGAGCGGCCGATTCCACCGGAGGAGGGGAAGAAATCGTCTATCAGCAGCGCGATGTGCATCATTGCGGCCCGAAGGTGAAAAGCGGTACGTACATCTCGGCTGCGGTCAGGGAGCCGTGCTGGCCATGGAGCCCGAACTCCTTCGGGAGGCTCCGGGTGTGGATGGCCCAGTCGCCTTGCATGACGACGAGCACATCGCCGATGCGGGAACGGACCCGGTCGGTCACGGCACCGAACCACCCCGCCTCGATCGCGTCGTCGCGCAGCCACACTTCTGCCCGTTCCCCCAGCTCCGCGGCCCAGGCCTTGGCGAGCCGGTCGGGTCGCGGGTCGTAGAGTTGCCTGAGTCTTGGTTCTCCCCCCACCCGCCAGGCCCCCGTCATTCCCGGGTGGTCCTCGATCGTGATCTGGTGCTGTTTGGGGACGTTGACCATGCCGTGGTCGCCGGTGACCAGCAGACACGTGTCGTCCGGAAGCGCCGCCAGCAGGCCCGTGACGAGTTCCTCCGCCCGGACCAGCGAGTCCAGCCACTGCCAGCTCCCAACCCCGTGGGCGTGCCCGCTGTGGTCGAGGCCGCGTTCGTAGGCGTAGACCACCTCGTGGTCGCGCAGGGCCCCGGTTACCAGATCGATGAATGCCCGGTGGTCGCCCTCGGTTTTCACCCCGAGGTGTTCGGACCCGCCAAAGGCCAGCCTCTGGAGTCCGCTGTCCTTGAACCGGGCGAGACTGACGCAGCCGCTGGTGATCCCCCGGGAACGCATCCGCTGGTAGAACGTCGGTTCGCAGGCGAAGCTCTCGACATCGGCGGGGCCGCCCGCCCACGTCAGGGCGTTCACCACGCAGCTGCGATCCGGGTCCAGAAAGGAGTAGCCGACCACCCCGTGGCTTCCGGGAGCGGAACCGCAACCGATGCTGGTGAGGGATGTCGCGGTGGTCGAGGGCACCGCGCAGGTCAGGCGAATGGCCTTTTCCAGTCCCGGGGCGAACAGATCGCTGTCGTGGCTGTGTTCGGCGACGGGAAACCAGCCGAGACCGTCGATCAGCAGGATGACGTACCGCGCCGCCCGCGGCACGTCGATCAGCGGGGTCTCCCCCAGCAACCGGGCCGCGACGCTGGGCAGCAGATTGTTCAGGCAGGCACCCTCGTAGTCGGGCAGCACGAGACCGCTCATCCGACGTGCTCCTGCAGCAGGGAACCGAATGTCATGAGCTTTTCGACGCTCTGCCATCCGTCACCCGCGGGGCTCATCCGGACGGTCAGGTCGTTCGGGACCGACATTCCGGTCCATCCGTGTTCCGCCTCGCACTGCGGGTCCTCGCAGGTCGCGGGGCCGATGTCCAGCCGGGAGGCGGCCCCCCACGCCAGGGTCAGCCAGGCCTCGACGAGCTGCGATCCGTTGGAGGGGTACTTCTCGGGGTGGTGCACCGAACGGGTCACCACGACGGAGTGAACGGCCCTGAGGGCGACCACCTCCGCGCTGGTTATGGCGCGATCCGGGTAGCCGGCGTCCTGCTCGTCGGTGTGGCTGATTATCAGCTGCTTGTCGGTGAGCACGAGCGCAGTGAGGTGCCGCTGCAGATCGCCCGTTGCGAAACTGGCCTCGTGGTGCACGAGGTAGCCGAGCATCCTCTGCCGCCCCAACGCCCCGGAGATGCTCGCCCAGACGAGTTCGGGGAAGAACCGGCAGTCCTCCACCTCTTTCTTGAGTGCGGCGACCTTGGAGGCCTCGGGGGACAGCTGAATCACCCGGCCATTCTTCCACTAAATTGAGACACCATGAAGTCCAGGCCCTTCTTCGCCGCCCGCCTCGAGGATCGCCTGAACCGGGTGTTGAACCGTTTCCTGTTGCGCCGCGGCTGGCAGGAATGCATCACCTCGTACACCGGTTTCGGTACCACCAGACAGGTTCGTGTCCTCGCGCGGATCGTGTTGCGACCCCCGAAGGACGCGGGAATCGTGCAAGCGGCAACCGACCTGCTGCATCGTCGCGGATGGCGCAATTTCATCGCCGCCGCGAAGGTGACCTCCAGGGCCGAGATCGTGATCGGGGATCTCAGGGTCCCGGTGCAGGCGGACCGGGGCGGCTACATAGATGTCAGGATCCGCGACCACGGCCTGCCGGTCGGATGGCACCAGGTGCTCATCGAGGGCGCCGGTGGGGCCTCGAACTGGGCTCCGGTCCAGGTGATCGACGAGAACCAGACCTTCGGGATCGTCTCGGACATCGACGACACCATCCTGTCCACCTGGCTTCCCCGCCCCATGGTCGCGGCCTGGAACTCCCTGGTGCTGACCGAACAGGCCAGGCAGGCCGTCCCGGGCATGTCGCGTCTGTTCCAGGAGCTGATCGCCGCCCATCCGGGCGCGCCTCTCATCTTCGTCTCGACGGGGGCCTGGAACACCTACCCCATGGTCACACGCTTCCTGAAACGCCACGGTTTCCCCCGAGGCGCGCTGCTGCTGACCGACTGGGGACCGACCAACACCGGCTGGTTCCGAAGCGGAGCCCACCACAAACGCACCTGCCTGCGGGAACTCGCCCGGGACCTGCCCAACATCCGCTGGCTGCTGGTCGGCGACGACGGCCAGCACGACCCGGACCTGTACGCCGAGTTCGCCAGCCTCCAACCCGACCACGTGGCCGCCCGTGCGATCCGCCAGCTCACCCCCGGCGAACACGCCCTGGCCCACGGCACCCTGACAGAGACCCCGGACATCTGGGAGTGGACCCCGGACCTGGCCCCGGAGGTCCGTGCATCCGACGGGGATGGACTTGCCGATAAGCTACGCCCGTTGATCCGGCTAGAGGAGATCTGAACCAGCCCATGGCCAATACCACCGAGGAGTTCGAGGAACACATCCTGGATGTCGACGTCACCGAGGAAATGGAGACCAGCTTCCTCGAGTACGCCTACTCCGTCATCTACGCCCGTGCCCTGCCGGATGCGCGCGACGGCCTGAAACCCGTCCAGCGGCGCATCCTGTTCTCGATGGACGACATGGGCATCAGACCAGAGAAGGGACACGTGAAGTGCGCCCGCGTGGTCGGTCAGGTGATGGGTGTGCTGCACCCGCACGGCGACAGCGCCATCTACGACGCCCTGGTGCGCATGGCACAGCCGTGGGCGATGCGGCTGCCCCTGATCGACGGTCACGGCAACTTCGGATCGCTCGATGCGGGACCGGCCGCGATGCGTTACACCGAGTGCCGGATGGCACATCCCGCGGTGGCGATGACCGCTGGCCTGGACGAGGACGTCGTCGATTTCAGGCCGAACTACGACGGCAAGGACACCGAACCCGAGGTGTTGCCCGCGGCCCTGCCGAACCTCCTGGTCAACGGGGCCTCGGGGATCGCGGTGGGAATGGCCACCAACATCGCCCCGCACAACCTCCGGGAGGTGGTCTCCGCGCTGAAGGCGCTCCTGAGCAACCGGGAGATCCCCTTGGAGGAGCTGATGCGGCACCTGCCCGGCCCCGACTTCCCCAGCGGGGGACGGATAATCGGTCTCGACGGCATCCGCGACGCCTATGCCACCGGACGTGGCTCCTTCAAGGTGAGGGCCAGGGCCAGCATCGAACGGGTCTCGGCGCGCCGCCGCGGCATCGTCATCACCGAACTGCCCTACCTGGTCGGTCCGGAAAGGATCATCGAACAGATCAAGAAGGGCATCGACTCGCGCAAGCTGGTCGGCGTCGCCGGGGTGAAGGACCTGACCGATCTGGCCAACGGCACCAGGCTGGTGGTGGAGGTCAAGAACGGCATCAACCCCGAGGCCCTGCTGGAGCAGCTCTACCGGGTGACGAAACTGGAGGACACCTTCGCCATCAACGCGGTGGCGCTCGTGGAGGGGCAGCCGCGGACCCTCACCCTGAAGCAGCTGCTGGAGGTCTATCTGGATCACCGGCTCCAGGTGACGATCCGCCGCACCCAGCACCGCCTCGGCAAGGCCCGGGAACGGCTGCACCTGGTCAAAGGGCTGCTGCTGGCCATCGTCGACATCGACGAGGTCATAGCCATCGTTCGTTCCAGCGAGGACGCGGCCGAGGCCCGCACCCGGTTGATGGGTGCCTTCGACCTGGACGAGGTGCAGGCGAACCACATCCTGGACATGCAGCTGCGTCGCCTGACGAAGTACTCCACGCTGGAGTTGAACGCGGAGGCCGACGAACTGGCCGCCCGCATCGAGGAGTTGCAGCGCATCCTGGACGACGACACGGTCCTGAACACCTTGGTGGCTTCGGAACTCGACGAGGTGGCCGAGCGGTTCGGAACCCCCCGCAGGACGGTGCTGCTGGCCTCCGACGGCGTGGTCAGGTCGGCGGCTCCCCTGGAGGTTCCCGACGAGCCGTGCTGGGTGCTGTTGTCCACCACGGGACGCGCGGCCCGCACCGATTCCGCCGCTCCCCTGCCGGTGACGGGTCCCAGGGCCGCCCACGACGTGATCGCTGCCGCGATCAAGGTCACCTCCCACGCCGAGTTCGGGGTGATCACCAACACGGGACGCCTGCTGCGGGCCAGGGCCATCGAACTTCCCACCGTGCCGCTGACCGCCACGGCACCGAACCTGCAGGGCGGTTCCGAGTCGCGGGAACTGTGGCCCCTGGAGCAGGGAGAACGGGTGGTCGGTCTGACCTCCCTCGACCCCGAGGGGCCGGGCCTGGCCCTGGGGACGCTGCGGGGTGTGGTCAAACGGGTCAACCCCGAGGTGATCGGGAAGGATTCGTGGGACGTGATCCGCCTCGAGGAGGGCGACGAGGTCGTGGGCGCGGTGGAGCTGACCTCCCCGAACCTGGCGTTCATCACCTCGGATGCGCAGCTGCTGCACTTCTCCGCCGACCTGGTGCGTCCCCAGGGGCGTCTGGGCGGCGGCGTCGCCGGGGTGAAGCTTTCAGCGGACGCGCAGGTGTTGTTCTTCGGCGGGGTCGATCCCGCAACGGATCTCGTGGTCACGATCGCGGGGGCGCCGGATTCGTTGTTCGGACACACCACGGGTGGCGCCAAGGTCACCCCGCTGGCCGAGTACCCGACCAAGGGCAGAGCCACCGGCGGGGTCAGGTGCCAGCGTTTCCTGAAGGGAGAAACGGCTCTCATAGCCGCCGCAATCGGCGGGTTCGTGACCGCCGCGGCCTCGGATGGCACACCGGTTCCCCTGCCGGAACCCACGCCGAAACGTGACGGTTCCGGTGTCTCCCTGAAGGGTGCGGCCGAGGCGCTCGGGGCCCGGCGCACCCCTGAAGTGATTGAGTTGATCCCATGAGTTTCGACGACCTGCTCTCCGCCAACCGAAGCTACGCGGAAAACTTCTCCCGGAAGGGAGTCGACGGCATCGCCCACGCGGGGGTCGCGATCGTCACATGCATGGATTCACGCATCGACCCGTTGCCGATGGTCGGTCTCGGTCCCGGTGACGCCAAAATCCTTCGCTCCCCCGGCGGTTGGGTGGCTCCCTGGACCATGACGGGCCTGGTGCTGGCCGTCCAGCTGCTCCACGTCGACCGGATCATGCTCATCCCCCACACCCGCTGCGCCATGGCGGGAACCGACGAGGCGCTGCACCAGTCGATCGCGGAACGCAACGGCATGGACGCCACCTGGTTGAGTTTCGGTGCCAGCCCGGACCAGATGAACCGTTTGAAACAGGACGTCTCCGCCGTGCTGGCCCATCCCCTGATAAAGAACCAGGCCAAGGTCGGGGGTTTCATGTACGACGTGGACACTGGTCTGCTGGAGCAGATCCTCTGAGAGACCTGTCACCGTCCCATGGTGTCGCGAGAACCTCGGAAGGGATGTGAGGGCCTTGCCCAGACCAACATCCAGGAATGAGCTGGTTCAACTCGCGGCGACGAAGTTCGACGAACTGTGCGCGCTGTGCGATTCGATGACCGAGCATGAACGAGCTGCTTCGTTCGACTTCAGCGGCGAAACCAGCAGGAAAGAGGCTCATTGGCGGCGCGACAAGAACATTCGGGACGTCCTGACGCACCTGCACGAATGGCATCAGCTCCTGCTGACCTGGGTGAGGGACAACAGGAGCGGACGGCCGAGACCGTTCCTGCCGGAGCCATACAACTGGAGGACCTACGGCCAGTTGAACGAAGAGTTCTGGCGCCGGCATCAGGCGACCACGACCGAGGAGTCCGAACGGCTCGTGCGTTCCTCCCACGAACAGGTGATGGCCTTGATCAATTCCTTCAGTGACGCCGAGTTGTTCGAGAAGGGCCGGTTCGGCTGGACGGGAACGACGACGCTGGGTTCCTACTGCGCATCCGCGACATCGAGCCATTACGACTGGGCGATGAAGAAGATCCGCGCTCATCTCAAGAAATTGCGCTCCGCTCCCCGGCCCTAGGTGCGGTGTCGTTCCAGGTGCCCCAAGGCTCGTTCACGGCCATTCTCAGGTCCGCCCCGGCCAAGGGCCTCGGCGATTGAGGGGCGGCTCGTGAACAAAGCCCTCCTCAGACATCTATGCGGTCGGATTCCAGCGCGTAGGCGCCCGCGACGATGAACTCCTTGCGCGGCGCCACGTCGTTTCCCATCAGCATCTCGAAGACGGCCTCCGCCCGTTCCGCGTCATCCACGGTCAGACGCCTCAGGGTGCGACGCCTGGGGTCCATGGTGGTCTCCGCCAGCTGGTGGGCGTCCATCTCACCCAGCCCCTTGTAGCGCTGCGGTTCCTTGAACCGCACCCCTTTCTTCGTCAACTCCGCGGCTTTCCGCTGGTACTCACCGTCGGTGTAGGTGTAGATGTATTTCTCCATTCCCCGCTTCGGGTTGATCAGTTCGAAACGGTGCAGCGGAGGAACCGCTGAGTAGACCCGGCCCGCTTCCACGAGGGGACGCATGTAGCGGAAGAACAGTGTGGCGAGCAGGCAGCGGATGTGGGCCCCGTCGGAGTCGGCGTCCGCCATGAAGATGACCTTGCCGTAGCGCGCCGCATCCACCTCGAAGGTACGTCCCGAGCCGGCACCGACCACCTGGATGATGGCCGCGCACTCGGCATTCTTGAGCATGTCGCCGACGGATGCCTTCTGCACGTTCAGGATCTTTCCGCGAATCGGCAGCAGCGCCTGGAACTCGGAGTTGCGTGCCGTGTTCGCGGTGCCCAGCGCGGAGTCGCCCTCGACGATGAACAGCTCGCTCAGTTCGCCGTCGGCGCTGCGGCAGTCCTTCAGTTTCGGTGGCAGCGACGACGACTCGAGGGCGTTCTTCCGGCGCTGGTTCTCGCGGTGCGCCCGGGCCTGGATGCGGGTCCGGGAGGCGTTCACCACCTTCTCCATGAGGGTTCGCGCCACCTGCTTGGTAGCCGCCTTGGAGCTGGTCAGGAAGTCCGTGAGCTCGTTCTCGACGATGCGCGCCACCAGGCGCTGCACGGGAGGGGTGCCCAGCACCTCCTTGGTCTGGCCCTCGAACTGCGGCTCCGCGAGCCGGACGGTGACCACCGCGGTCAGTCCCTCCAGGCAGTCGTCCTTGACTATCTCATCGCCGTTCTTCAGCAGCCGGGTCCCTTCGAGGGCCTTGGTGAAGGCCCTGACCACGCCACGTTCGAAACCGGAGACGTGGGTGCCGCCCTTGGGGGTGGCGATGATGTTGACGAAGGAACGCACCTGGGTGTCGTATCCGGTGCCCCAGCGGGCGGCGATGTCGACCTCGAGGCTACGTTCCACGTCGGTGGCGGTCATCGCCCCGGCCTCGTCGAGCATCGGCACGGTCTCGGTGAACGAGTCGCGACCGGAGATGCGCAGCACATCCGTCAACGGGGCGTCCTTCGCCAGGAAATCCGCGAACTCCGTTATGCCTCCCTCGTGGAGGAAGGCCTCGGTGTCGGGTTGCCCATCGCGCGCGTCGGTCACCTCCAGACGCAGACCCGGGACGAGGAAGGAGGTCTGGCGTGCCCGGTCGTGCAACTGGGGCAGGGAGAGACCGGCGTCGGCGAGGAAGATCTGTTTGTCGCTCCAGTACCGCACCCGGGTTCCGGTGCGGTTCTTCGGCACCCGCCCGAGTTTCCGCAGACCCGAGGCCGGGGTGAAGGGAGCATCCGGTCCCTCACCGTCGAAGATCCCGGGCACCCCGCGCCGGAAACTCATGGCCCAGGTGGCTCCCTCCCGGTCCACCTCGACATCCAGGCGGGAGCTGAGCGCATTCACCACGGAGGCACCAACCCCGTGGAGCCCGCCGGTCGCGTTGTAGGAGGAGTTCCCGAACTTACCGCCCGCGTGGAGCCGGGTGTAGACCACCTCGACGCCGCTGAGGCCCGTGCGCGGTTCCTTGTCGACGGGGATGCCGCGGGCGTGATCCACGACCTCGACGGAGCCGTCCTCGTGGAGGGTGACCGTGATGCGGTCGCCGAAACCGGAGAGGGCCTCGTCGACGGCGTTGTCTATGATCTCCCACAGGCAGTGCATCAGGCCACGGGTGTCCGTGGAACCGATGTACATGGCCGGGCGTTTGCGCACCGCCTCGAGGCCCTCCAGGACCAGCAGGTTCTTGGCCCCGTAGTCGCGGGGGATGTGGGTGTTGGGGTTCGAGCGCACCGGGACAGGTTACCGGGTACCGGAGGGGCGCGTCAGTGATGTCTGGATGCCGCGCCCCCGGGAACCGGGAATAATTGGAGGGGCGCGCTACGTTGGAGATGGCACAGAGGTAATTCGGAAAGGAAGGGCGAGCATGACCAACACCGCCACTGATCGGACCACCGGCAGCCTCACTGCCATGGACCGGTGCGACCGTTGCGGCGCCCAGGCCTACCTCCGCGTTGAGTTGAGCAGCGGCGGTGAGTTGCTGTTCTGCGCCCATCACGCGAGCAAGCACCGCGAGAAGCTCGCCCAGGTGGCTGCGCGGATCCACGACGAGACGGCGCGCCTCAAGGAATGATTGCCGCCGTGGCGGCCCGGATCAGTTCCGGGCCGGCCACCACCGGTTCGAGGCGGTTGGCCAGGACGTGATGGAAGGCCGTCGCCACCCGTTCCGGCGCCAGGCCGCGGGCCTCGGCCCAGGCCTGCCGGTAGACGGCCAGCTGCAGCGGATCCGCATCCGAATCACCGATTTTCCAGTCGACCACGAGCGCGTCGAAGGCCGGGTCGTCGCTGGGAAAGACCGCATCGATCCGCCCGCGCAGCACCAGCGATTCCCAGCGGAGCAGGAACGGAACCTCGATTCCCAGCGGCGTCAGGTTCGCGAACCTGCTGGCCTCGAAGGCCCGTTTGAGACGTTCCAGTCCGGGTTCCTCCACGCTGGCCCGGAACTCGAGTTCTTCGAAACCGGGGTTGACGGAAAACCGCGCCATCACCCATTCGTGGAACCGCTCCCCCAGCCGCGCGCTGCGTTTCGGTTCCCGCGGCATCCGGCGTGCCAGGCGCTCGGCGAAACCCGCCGGGTTCTTCCGCAGCTCCATGAGCGCGGTGGCCGACAAACCGGCGGGCAGGGTCAGGTCCCGGTTCGTCCTTCGGGTCAGTTGCTCGGTCAGGAAAGCGGCGTCCCGGTCCCACGCCTCGATCCTCTCCCGTTCCGCCGCCGAGGCGACGCCCGACCCCCATACCCAGCCGGTCTCGTCCCCACCTGAGGCGATCACGTCCCCTGCCTGACGGACGAGGGCCGCCGCGCGGGCGGTGGCGACTGCCCGATCCGTGACGGGAACGGGCCAGTCCGCGCTCCGGGTGGCCGTGGGCCGGGGATTCTCCTTCGGGGGAGGCTGCGTGGGGACGGTCCCGTGCAGCGCCGCCGCGTCATCGAAGTAGCGGGATCGGCCGCGTGCCCGTTTGAGCCCGGGTGCCCAGGCGTGGGCCGAGACGACGAGCAGCCGTTTCGCCCTGGTGGCGGCGACATAGGCCAGTCGGTCCTCGGAGAGCCGGTGTTCCTGTTTCAATTCCTCCCGGTAGGCGTCGATGCCCCGTTTGGAGTAGTCGGCGAGCTGGGGGATCGCATCCGCGTCTCCTCTGAGCGGTGCGGGCAGCAGACGGGAGTTCGTGCTCCAGTTCCCCGTCCGATCGGTCCCGGGGAACACCCCCTCCGACAGTGCCGGCAGGTAGACCGTGTGCCATTCCAGTCCCTTGGCCCGGTGGATGGTGAGCAGCTTCACCGAATCGGCTGCGGTCGGGGTGGCCCGTTCCAGCGCGTCCCCGTGTTCCTCCTCGGCATCCAGCCAGGCCAGCAACCCGGCCAGGCTGCCGTCGCCGTCGATGTCGGGGTAGGTGGAGCAGACCGCGATGAACCGCGCAAGCTGGGAGGTGTCCCCACGCACCAGCTGCTCGGCCTCCAGACCGAGCCGGGAGATCACGCGGCGCACCAGCTCTGGGACGGGCTCGTCCAGGTGCCCACGCAGCTCGGCGAGTTCCGAGGCGAACCGTTCCAGCCGCACCCTCCCCTCGTCGCTGATGGCGGCCTCCCCCGGATCGTTCACGGCGTCCAACAGCGAGGGCGCGCGTGCCGGATCGACACGCGAGACGAGTTCGGTCAATTCCTCGGGCAGCGGAAGTGGTTCCCCCGCGGTCTCCCCCGGCACCAGTTCCCGGGCGCGCCGCGCCAGCGCGGCCAGATCGGCCAGGCCGAGCCGCCAGCGTTCCCCCGTGAGCAACCCGGCCACCTCGGCGTTTGCCAACGGGTCGGCGAGCACCTTCAGGGTGTCCACCACGGGGGCGATCTCCGGCAGCCGCAGCAGACCCCCGATCCCGACGATCTCCACGGGGACGTCGTGTTCCCGGAGTCGTTCCCACACCGAGGTCAGGATGTCGTTGCGGCGGGTCAGTACGGCGATGTCCCGCCATGCAGTGCCCTCGGCGTGTCGGGCCGTGACGTCGGTTGCCAGCCAGTCGAGTTCCTCCGTGAGGGTGTCGAAGCACAGCACACTGACCTCGCCGCCCGGCTTGCCATCCCCGGGTCGCAGTTCCACCCCCCCGCCCCTGGTTCGCGTGAGCGGCTCCGCCAGGGCATTGCCCACCTCCAGGATCCGGCTGCCGCTGCGGCGGTTGATGGTGAGCGTGAACTCCTTTGCGGGTTCCCCCGTTGCGGCTGGGAAGTGGGTGGGAAACCCGAGGATGTTCGAGGCGGCCGCCCCACGCCACCCGTAGATCGCCTGGTTCGGGTCGCCGACCGAGGTCACCGGGAACCCGCGGCCCGACGCGGGATCGGCGCCACTGAACAGTGCGCGCAGCAGGATCGCCTGCGCTGACGAGGTGTCCTGGTACTCGTCGAGCAGAACCACCCGGAACCGTTGCCTGAGCATGGCGCCGACCGCGGGGAAGGACCGCGCCAGTTCCACGGCCTGGGCCTGCTGGTCGGCGAATTCCACCAGGCCGAGTTTCCTCTTGAGCTCCCGGTAGGTCTCGACGAGTTCCAACAGCTCCAGGCGCTCGTCGATGGCCGCCTGGGCCTCGAGAACCGCCTTCGTCGGTGATCCCCGCCACAGCGGTGCTTTCTCGAACCGGGCCCTGGCGCGCAGGGAGAACTCCCTGACCTGCGCGGGCGTGGCCAGGTGCGATCCCAGGGCCGAGTCCAGGGCCAGCACCCGTTCCGGGAGCTGGCGCGGGGACAGCCGGGAGAGGTGTTCGAGGGGCAGGGGGTGCTCGGCCACCGCCCGGGCGGCGACCCTGAACCTGGAAGCCCCGGAAAGCAACCTGGCGTCGGCCTCAATGCCCAGTCGCAGGCCGTGTTCCCGGACGAGTCGCGCGGCGAAGGCGTCGTAGGTGAACACCATCTCGCCGCCCTCCGTCTCGTCCCGGGAGGCCAGGTCGGAGCGTTCCAGGGCGTGACAGATGCGCCCTCCCAGCTCCGCGGCGGCCTTCCGGGTGAAGGTCAACCCGAGGACCTGCTCGGCCCGCACCTGTCCGGTGCCGACCAGCCACACGACCCGGGCGGCCATGACCGTGGTTTTCCCCGTGCCCGCGCCGGCGACGATCACCTGCGGTTCGAGCGGGGCGCAGATGGCGCTCAACTGTTCCGGGCTGAACGGGATTCCGAGTGCATCGCACAGGTCGCCGGGGTCGTTCAGTCGTTTCATTCCATGTCTCCGGGGTTGATCGCTGGGCAGGAGGACCCGAATGCACACCATGCGCACTGCGGTCCCTCCCGGGCCTCGAAGCTCCCCCCCTGGAGAATCCCGACCGCCTGTTCCAGTTTCTCGGTGAGCCAGGAGGGACCCTCCGGCAGGACCGGTTGGAACTGCCGTTCCGGTAGCGCTCCGCCATGCCTGAGCTGGAGCAGCGACGGTTCCGCGACCTCCCTGATCCCCGGCGCCAGGGAATCGAACGCCCCGAGCCTGGCGGCCAGTTGATACACCCCGAGCTGGGTGTGTTCGGCCACCTCTGCCCTGGTCGGGGGACGGCGACCGGTTTTGAGGTCGACCACGGAAAGTTTCCCGTCCCGCAGCTCGAGCCGGTCCACGGTGCCGCGCAGCAGGACCGGCACGTCCTTGACGACGATCGGGACCTCGAAGTTCACCTCGACCCCGAGGAGTTCATCCGGGTTCGTCTCGTTCCAGGCGTGGAACCGGGTCAGCGCCCGGCGCATCTGTTCCTTCTCGGCCGCCCCCATCCAGCGGGCCTCGAACCGGACCCGGGGCCAGACCTCGTCCAGGCCCTGGAGCATTTCCGCGAGCCCCATGGTTCCCCAGGCGGCCCGCTGGGCCAGCCGGTGGATCACGTCGCCCACACCGGCCTGGGGGCCTCGGGGCCGATCGGCTCCGCCCCTGCGTGAGAGGAACCACTGCCGCGGGCAGGTCAGAAGCGCCTGCAGGGTCGATCCGGTGATGCTCAAGGGCCGTGACGTCCTCCAGGCCGGGGAGGAAGGTTCCCTCACCCCCCACCAGTTCTCGGGGCGGGCCTCACGAAACACCGGGCGGAACCGCTGGTCGGTGATGTCACCGAGATGGGCCAGGCGCAGCGCGGCGGCCCGCCGCATGGCCGGGGACTCTGCGGGGTCTCCCGCGACCTGCCTCAGTTCGGCGATCAGAGAAGCCGCTGTCTGCCGCTGTTCGGGCAGTCCCGCGACACGCACGGGGGGCACTCCCAGTTCTCTGCAGAATCGTGACGGTTCCGCCGGTTCGGCCTCGCTGGCCGCTGGCGCGCTGACGTGCAGCTGTTCCAGCGCCCGGGAACAGGCGACGTAGAAGGATCGCCTCTCGGAGGCGAGCTGGCCGGCGGTGCTGGCCGCGTCCAGGTGGTCGGGGGCGAGACGGTCCGGGTCCAGCAGCAGGCCCCGCCAACCGGTCTGGGGCCATGTTCCCTCGCTGACCCCGATCACGTACACCCTCCGCCAGGAGCCGCTGCGGGAACGGTGGGCGGTGAGGAGCCGGACACCGCGTCCCTGGATGGAGAGTTCGCGCCCGGTGTCGGCGGGAATCTCCTCACGCATCACGGCGGAGCGGAAGGCATCCGCGCCGTGGCGTCCGGCGAGTTCCTGGCGGCGTCCCGCGAGCTCGAACAGCTCGACGACGGCGTCCAGGTCCTGATTGGCGCCGCGTGACCCCGCCAAGGCGGCCCCCCGCAGTCGTTGGGGCCATCCGGTTCCGTTCCAGAGCGTCCACAGCACCTCGGCCACCGGGGCTCCCCGGGTGAGTTGCCCGGCGGCCCTGCCGAGCAGGAGCCCGAGTGCCCGGACGCGTTCGGCCTCCGGGCCGGGGAAGGCTTCCAGCAGTTCCGGGCGGTCAAGGCACTTCCCCAGCAGGTCGTGGGAATCCGGGTCACCGATCCCGACGGCGAGCAGGGACCGGATCAGCGCACGCTGTCCCACCGCGTCCAGTTCGCAGAGGGGACCGGCCAGCAGCCGGGTGACGTCCTCGTTCCCGAGATGCCCGAGGTTCGCCGCCCCGGTCAGCCCGGCCAGGAGGGTTTCTACGGCGCGCTGGGAACCGAGGGCCAGTTCGTCGCCGGCCACTTCCACGGGGATTCCGCGCGCCGTCAGTTCCCGGGCCAGGGGGGTCAGCTGGCTGCGGCCGGATCGGGCGATCACCGCGAGCTCGTGCCAGGCGCAGCCGTCCACCAGCACCGCCTCACGCAGCGCGGCGGCGAGGTGGGCGGTTTCCGCCGCCGAGTCGTCGTAGATGCTGACCGTGACGAACGACCCCTCGCCCCGTGCGGGGGTGGCGGCGGGTGGGGCGTCACTCGCGTCCAGCCGTTCCCGGATCCCGGCGAGGGCCTTCGCCACGGCCGGGCGGTTCCGGTGGCCCGTGACGAGTCCAAGGGTCTCGGCTCCGGGTAGTCCGCGCAGCAGGGTGATGCTGGCGGCCGAGGCGCCGCGGAAGGAACCGAGCCGCTGCTGGGGATCGCCGAACACCAGCAGCGGAAGACCGATCCGGGCCAGGTCCGCCAGCAGGTTCGCCGCCACCTGGTCAAGTTCCTGGGCGTCGTCGACCAGCACCGCGTCGAATCGAGAACGGCAGGCCTCTGCGACGGTGGTGTCGGCCAGGAGCAGGCGCGCGCGATGAAGCAGTTCGGTGTAGTCGAGGGCCCCGTCGAAATCGGCGATGGTCAGGTAGGTCTCGAAGAAACGCCCGACCGCCTCGAAGACCGGGTCCCCCGAGGCGAGTTCGATGACGTGTTCCGGGTCGAGGCCGAGTTGACGGGCCCGGGACAGCACCTCTCGCAGTTGCCGGGCGAAGGCGCGCGTCCGGGCGGCGGCGCGGACCTCCTTTGGCCAGGAATTTTCCCCCTCGCCCTCGAGCAGGTCCCTGAGCCGTTGTTCCTGTTCCGGGGCCCGGAGCAGCCTGAGGTCCTGTTCCGGATCTCCCAGTTCCCGCAACAGCCCCAGGGAGAACCCGTGCACGGTCGTCACACGGGCCCCGACCTCGGCTCCCCCGCGTCGCCGGATGATGTCCCTTCTCAGTTCCTGGGCCGCCTGCCGGGAAGCGGTCAGGATCACGAGCCGCTCCAGCGTGGAGCCCTCCTCCAGGCGTCTGACCGCCGCGGCCGCCAGGGTGGTGGTCTTGCCGGTTCCCGGTCCCCCGAGCACCACCCGGACCCCTCGATGCGGCACGGCGGCCGCCTCCTGTCCGGCATCCGGCACGGGTGTGCCGGGCAGGACGGCGGGCAGCAACCGCCAGGCTCCGGTGTCGTTCACGGGTCAATGGAACCACGGCTGACCCCCAATCTGTGGAAGAGTGATCCCCGGAGTCCACCGCAAGGTGCGGTGGGCCGCAGTTTTCGCAGGAGAACAACATGGCTCTGGGGACCGTCAAATGGTTCAATCCCGACAAGGGTTTCGGTTTCATCGCTGTTGACGACAGCAAGGGCGAGGATGTCTTCGTCCACTACAAGTCCATCGACATCCCGGGTTTCAGGACGCTGAGCGAGAATCAGCGCGTGGAGTTCGAGATCGTGCAGGGCCCGAAGGGCATGCAGGCGGACCGCGTTCATCCTCTCTGAAGCTGCCTGTCAGGGCGGCTCCGGGTTAGGATGAGCCACACGACCAGCGAAGGCGAGGCCCAGTGACCATGCACCCGGCGGAAGTCCGGCCCCAGGACCGTGACCACTACACCGTGGTCCCGGCGCCGTGGGTGGCTGGTTGCAGCGACATCGGGACCCGGCACCGCACCAACCAGGATGCGTTGTGCGTGGCCGCCAGTTCGCGTCCCACCAAACGGGCCGTGCTGGTTGTCTCCGACGGCGTGAGCACGGCTTTCGGGGCCGAGCACGCTTCCCTGGTGGCGGTCGAGGAGGCCTGTTCGGTCCTGGTCCAGGCGTTGACGACCGGCGGCGCGGCCGAGGCGGAATCCTTCAATTCCGCCTTCGCCCGGGCCCATGAAGCGGTCCTGGCCGCGGGTGCCGACGATGAACCGGCGGCCTGCACCCTGGTGGCCGCCACCGTCGCCGACGGCCTGATCCGGGTGGGCAGCATCGGGGATTCCCGGGCCTACTGGTTCGGTGACGACGGGGTTAGCTGGCAGCTGACCAAGGACGACTCCATGGCCCAGGCACGCATGATGCTGGGCGTGCCCCGCGAGGAGGCCGAACGTTCCCTCCAGGCGCACTCCATAACACGCTGGTTGGGCCGAAACGCGACGGATGTCAATCCCGCCCTGGTTGAGTTGCGTCCCGGCTGCCCCGGATGGCTGGTGGTTTGCAGCGACGGCCTGTGGAACTACGCCAGTTCCCCGGAGGACCTGGCGGTGGTGTTCGAGGGGGCGAAGAAGGTCAGCGGAAACCCGGTGGAACTGGCGGAATCGCTGGTGGCGTGGGCAAATTCCTGCGGTGGCCGGGACAACATAACGGTCGCGTTGGCGTACTGCGGGGGTTGAACGCGGCTATGGTAGGCACCA
Organism: Arachnia sp.; assembly: GCF_057238465.1. Classification (NCBI taxonomy): domain Bacteria; kingdom Bacillati; phylum Actinomycetota; class Actinomycetes; order Propionibacteriales; family Propionibacteriaceae; genus Arachnia; species Arachnia sp. The sequence continues at coordinate 74,895 of NZ_DBHHFZ010000002.1, read as the reverse complement.
TGGACGTCAGGATTGGAATCAGCGACATCTCCCGCGAGCTCCAGGTGCGCACCACGAGCAGCGCCGACGAGGTTGCCGCGGCCCTGGATGAGGCGCTCACCAACGATTCGACCTTCGAACTGGCAGACGACAAGGGTCGCCGGGTCATCGTTCCCGTTGCGAAGCTCGCCTACCTCGACCTGGGGCCCGCCGAGGGACGTCCCGTTGGTTTCGGCGCCCTCTGACCCCTCCGGCCCTGATCCGTACAGGAGCCGCCCGACAGTTAGGTTTCACCCTGAACGAAACAACCACCTCCGAGACGTTCTCAGATCTCGGTATCCGCGAAGAGATCACCGCCTCGCTCGCCGACGCGGGGATAGTCAATCCGTTCCCGATCCAGGCGCTCGCCATTCCCCTGGCCCTCAGCGGCACCGACCTGATCGGCCAGGCGCGTACCGGCACCGGGAAAACGCTGGCATTCGGGAGCTCCCTGCTGCATAGGCTCCACACCGGTGCCGATGAATCGGAGGAGCCCATCACCCACGGCCGTCCCCGGGCCCTGGTCATCACTCCCACCCGGGAGCTCGCCCTCCAGGTGGCGCGGGATCTCGAACTGGCCGGTTCCCGGCTTCACACCCGGGTGTTGACCATCTACGGCGGCACCGGATACGACGAGCAGCTTGCCGCCCTCGAGAAGGGCATCGACGTGGCGGTCGGGACTCCCGGGCGGCTTCTCGACCTCGCCAACCGCGGGGCGCTGGACCTGAGCCACATCGAGGTGCTGGTGCTGGACGAGGCCGACGAGATGCTGGATCTCGGTTTCCTGCCCGACATCGAGAAACTGCTGGCGAAAACGCCGCCGTCGCGCCAGAGCCTCCTGTTCTCGGCGACGATGCCGGCCCCCATCCTCGCCCTCGCCCGGGCCACCCTGAACCGGCCCGTGAACATTCGCGCCGAGGGCGCGGATGCCCAGGCGACGGTGCCCGACATCACCCAGTTCGTGTACCAGGCCCACGACCTGGACAAACCCGAGGTGGTAGCCCGTATCGCGCAGGCCCGCGACGTCGGCAAGGTGATGGTTTTCTGCCGCACGAAACGGGCGGCGCAGCGCCTGGCGGATGAGCTGCAGGAGCGCGGTTTCCCGGCCACGGCCATCCACGGCGACCTGAACCAGATCGCCCGGGAACGCTCCTTGAAGAAGTTCCGGGCCGGGACCGTGACCATCCTGGTGGCGACCGATGTCGCCGCCCGGGGAATCGACATCACCGGTGTCAGTCACGTGATCAACTACGAATGCCCCGACACCGACGCCACCTACGTGCACCGCATCGGCCGGACCGGCCGTGCGGGACACACCGGCGTCGCCGTCACCCTGGTCGACTGGCCGGACGTGACCCGCTGGAAGGTCATCAGCAAGACCCTCGGCCTGGATTGTGAAACCCCTGTGGAGACCTACTCCTCGTCCCCGCACCTGTACACGGATCTGGACATCCCCGAGGGCACCAAGGGTCGTCTCCCCCGCTCCGCGCGTCCGCCGCGCGAGGCCCGTTCCCGCAGGGAAACCACATCCGAGGGTGGCACACGGCGTCGCAGGCGGCGACGCTCCTCCACCGAGTCGCAGGGGGATCGCCCGCCATCGACCTCGACCGGCGGCGCGGAGGAGAGCACCGCTCCCCGCCGCAGGCGGCGTCGCCGCCGCGCCGGGGTGGACGTGACCGAGTCCCGCAAGAACACCGAGTAATTACCCGGGCGTTTCCAGCTCCTTCTCCGGGGATGGCTGCTCGCCGGCCCCGTCAACGGGTGGCTTCCCCGGGAAGGGACCCCACAGACCGGACAGGTCCTGTCATCCCGGCATCTCAGCCCGGGGCCACGGGGCCGAAACGAACCGGACCCGCGTTTCGCGTCCCTGCCCCGGCCAGCCCGAACGAACGCGGCTGACCGGGGATTCTCGTCGCTCAGTAATCCATGCTCATGGCCTGTCGAACCTCCGCCAAGGTGGCCTCGGCGACGGCGTTTGCCCGCTCATTGCCCGCCCTGAGCACTTCGCGCAACGCCCCGGGATCGGCCATGAGCTCGGCCCGGCGCGCCCGGTGGGCGGCGAAGTGGTCGTTCACGGCCGCCGTGGCGAGTTTCTTCAACCCGCCGCCGCCGCCGTCTCCGATCTCCTCGGCCACGTCCTCGGGGGTGCGGTCCAGGCACATCGCGGCGATGTTGACCAGGTTCGACACCTCGGGCCGGTTCACGGGATCGTAGGTGATGTGACGGTCCGAGTCGGTGACGGCACGTTTGAGCAGTTTCGCGGTTTCATCGGCGGTCATGCCCAGCTCGATGGTGTTGCCGCGTGACTTGCTCATCTTGTTTCCGTCCAGGCCGAGGATGGTGCCGCTGCGGCTGAGCAGTGACTCGGGTTCCGGGAAGACGGGATGGGCGGGATCGACGCGCCCGTAGCGCTCGTCGAAACGCCTGGCGATCACCCGGCTCTGTTCGATGTGCGGCAGCTGGTCCTTGCCGACGGGAACCAGATTGGCCTTGCAGAACAGGATGTCGGCGGCCTGGTGCACCGGGAAGGTCAGCATCAGCCCGGACATGGGGCGGTTGGATGCGGCCAGTTCGTCCTTGACGGTCGGGTTGCGGCGCAGCTCCGCGTCGGTGACCAGCGCGAGGAAGGGCAGCAGCAGCTGGTTCAGGGCGGTCACCGACGAGTGGGTGAAGATGACCGTCCGTTCGGGATCGATCCCGGCGGCCAGGTAGTCGGCCACCATGTTGTAGACGTTGTCCTTCAACTCACCGACGCCGTCGCGGTCGTAGATCACCTGGTAGTCGGCCACGATCAGGAAGGTCTCGATCCCGGCGTTCTGCAGCCGCACCCGGTTCTGGAGCGAGCCGAAGTAGTGGCCGATGTGCAGCCGACCGGTGGGGCGGTCCCCCGTCAGCAGCCTGAACCCTGCCGGATCCGAGGCGATCTCCAACTCGATCTCGCGGCTGCGTTCCTCCGAACGCTGTAGGGATTTCTCTGCTTCTGGTGTGGCCTCGGATTCCATGCGGGCAACCTTATCGCCCGGGCACCGGGACGGTCACGCGGAACCACCCCGCGCCCGGATCCGGGAGAGTATCTCGAGGTAGGCCGACTTGCGGGTGGTGTAACACCCCAGTTGCCGCTCGGGCCGCGCGGTTCCGTGATAATCGCTGGAGCCGGTGCGGAGCAGGCCCAGACGCGCCCCCATCTCGAACAGCAGCAGCCGGGTCTCCCGGTCGTGGTCCTTGTGATCGGTCTCGATCCCGTCGAGTTCGTGTTCCCTGACGAGCTGCTCGATGAACGGCGCGCTGAGGGCGTCACGGGTCATGGGGGCCCAAGGGTGGGCCAGCACGGCCACTCCCCTGGCCAGGTGCACCAGGTCGATGGCGCGACCCACCTCGATGGAGTACCTGGGAACGTATGCCGGCTGGCCGGGTGCCAGGAACGAGTCGAAGGCCGCCTGCCGGTTGGCCACCATGCCCTTGGCAACCAGGGTGTCGGCGACGTGGGGACGTCCCACCGAGGGCGCCCCCTTTGCCGTGGCCATCACCTCCTCGATGGTCACGGGGTAACCGAGCTCCGTCAACCGCCTGCACATCTCGGGAAGCCGCTGGGTCCTACCGACCCTGACCCGGGCGAGCTCCTCGTTGAGCAGGCGGTTCCACACGTCACAGCCGTAACCGAGCAGATGGACCGCACGGCCTTCGTGCTGGCAGGAGATCTCGATGCCGGGCAGCACCTTGACCCCGATCCGTTTCCCGGCCTCCGCCGCTTCGGCAACCCCGTCGAAGGTGTCGTGGTCGGTCAGCGCGATCACGTCCAGGCCGGCCTGGAAAGCCTTCATCACGAGCATCGTGGGGGTGTCCGTGCCATCACTGACTCGCGAGTGGGTGTGCAGGTCGATCCTCATGGCCCTCATGCTATCGGCTCATCCATAGAACCCCTTGGTTATGGGCCTGAAACCACCGCTACATTGGTCCCCATGCAGCTCAATTACAAGCATGAATTCAACGGCAGCCCGGACCAGGTGGCGGCGCTGTTCCGCAACGAGGCGTTCATCGATGATGTCGCCAAGCACGCCAACGCGATCGAGCACACGGTCAACATCGCGGATGACGTCACCCACCTGGACCTGACCCTTCCCGCTCCCGAGTCGATCTCTAAGTTCTTCGGCAAGGGCATTCGCATCAAGCAGTCGTTCGCCTGGGGGGAGCCCGACGACGCGGGTGTGCGGAAAGGAATCTTCACGGTCGACATCGCGGGCGCTCCCGTCAGCGTCGAGGCCGATGCCACCCTCTCCCCCACCGGTCCCAGCTCCTCGGAGGCGGTCTACGTGGGTGAGCTGAGCGTGAAGATCCCCTTGGTCGGCAAGAAGGTCGAAACCCAGATCGAGCCCATGATCGCCCGCGCCTTCGCGGGCATCGAGCGCCGCGCCCAGGACTGGCTGAGCCGCGTCTGACGAACGGTCAGCAGCGAAGCCCCCGGCGGTACTCCTCCACGTCATTCCACAGCAGGTCGGATTCGCGCAACAGATCCTGGACCTCGTCGAAACCCCAGGCGGTGTCGATGTCCAGGCCGCGCACGGCAACTGCGGCGGCGGAGGGGTCCACGCCGGGGGCTTCGCTGAACCAGCAGGTCATGGCCTCCGGGGAGACCCGGGTGAGGACGCAGGCGCCGTTCTCGGGATCCTCGCCACCGGCGAGCAGCGAATCATCGACCTCGGCCACCAGCACCAGTCTCTCCCCGAACCTCGTCAGGGCGGCCACGGAGGCCAGCACCAGGGCGGCGTATTCGGCGTCCTCCTCCTGCCCGGCCGTGTAGCCCAGGGCGGCCAGAAGCTCCGGTGTCACGCGGTGCGCCGCCCGGCCGGTCAGCTGAACGGAGCCGTCGATCGCCGCCAGTTCGTCACGGGCGATGGGTATGAACACCAGTTGCTTGGTCACATGACAACCCTAGAGGCCGCCCGGGGGTTCACGGCCCGGCCACGCCCGGGGTGTTGTCAATGCCCCGGAAGGTGTTGCCGGAATCCCCGGGTGTGTTGTCAATGTTCCCGGTGGTGTTGTGAATCCCCCGCCAGGCCCTTACCCGGCTGAGAAGCGGATGCGTAGCTTGTCGGCGTGAACAAAGTACCTGCTCCCGCCTTGGCCCAAGCGGTGCTGGACGCCCTCCAGGGGATGCGGGCCCTGCACCAGATCCGCCCCCACCTGTCCTCCCGCGCCTTCCAGCAGCTCGTGTCCTACTCCGATGCCGTGGGTTTCCGCATCGGCCGGGTGGGGCCGCTTCGCGTGCAACATCCCGATCCGGACAGCCTGGAGGCCTCCGGCACCGTCCGGATCCGGGACAGGTGGCTGGCCTGCGTCATCCGTCTGGACCGTCGGGACGACTGGTTGTGCTCCGACCTGCGGGTGGTGGGATTCCCCGCCTAGGGCCTGTTGCGAAAAGTGCTGTCCGAGCGAGGAGACGCCGGGCGGATGAGCCGGTGACCAACCGTCGTGTTCTTACCGGTGACGACGACGGGACGCCGGATCACCCGATCCGGCGCGCCACATCCGCAACAGTTCCCCAGGGTTCAGCGCTTGCGCTTGGCCTTCTTGCGCCGTGCGGCGCGGTTCCCGCCACCACTGCTCGTCGTTGTCTTCTTCACGGGTTTCTTGGTGCCCTCGCGGCTCGTGGTGGCCTCCCCGGACTCGTCGGGGGCGGAGTAGGTGAGGTTCTCCTCGCGTTTTCCACCCAGACCCTTGGCCAAGGGTTCCGCGCGCCTGGGTTTCGCCTCACCGTCCGAGACCGATGCGACCTTGGCCAGCACGTCCTCCGGGTTCCCATCGGCATCGGTGACGACACCGACGCTCACCGGTTCCGGCTGGCTGACCTGCAGGTTGAACAGCATCCCGATGATCTGCTCGAATGAGGCCTCACGCATCGCGATGAACATGTCACCGCCCTCCCGCTGGTACTCGACCAACGGGTCGCGCTGCGCCATTGCGCGAAGCCCGATGCCCTCCCGCAGGTAGTCCATCTCGTAGAGATGTTCCCGCCAGTTGCGGTCCACCACGGAGAGCAGCACCTGGCGTTCCAGTTCCCGCATGGTCTCGGAACCGAGGGCCTCCTCCCGGTCGTCGTAGGCCCTGGACACGTCGTCGCTGAACATCTCGACGAGCTTTTCCTGCGTGGGGATCTCCTCTTCGATCTCCTCCAGGTCGAGACCGACGGGATAAAGCGTTTTCAGTTCGTTGAAGAGCATCTCGAGGTCCCAGTCCTCCGGGATGCCGACGGTGTGCTGCCTGACGACCGCTGCAACCACCTCGGCCGCCCGGTCGCGCAGCTGCTCGGACAGATCGGCCCCGTCGAGAACGCGACGCCGGTCGCGGTAGATGACGTGCCGCTGACGGTTCATCACGTCGTCGTACTTCAGAACGTTCTTGCGCATCTCGAAGTTCTGGCTCTCGACCTGCTTCTGCGCCGACTCGATGGCGTTGCTGACCGACTTGGAGTCGATCGGCACGTCGTCCGGCACCTTGAGCATGATCAGGGCGCGCTCCAGCACCTCGGGACGGAACAGGCGCATCAGGTCATCGGAGAGGGAGAGGTAGAAACGGGATTCGCCCGGGTCCCCCTGACGTCCGGAACGGCCGCGCAGCTGGTTGTCGATGCGGCGGGATTCGTGGCGTTCGGAACCGATCACGTACAGTCCGCCGGCCTCCACCACCTCGTCGTGTTCGGCCTCCACCTGCTCCTCGAGGGCCTTCAAGGTGTCGGGCCACTGGGCCTCGTACTCCTCGGGGGTTTCCACGGGATCGAGTCCCTGCTTGCGCAGCTGCAGGTCGGCCAGGAACTCGGGGTTGCCCCCGAGCATGATGTCGGTGCCGCGTCCCGCCATGTTGGTGGACACGGTCACAGCCCCCTTGCGGCCCGCCTGCGCGACCACGGCGGCCTCCCGCTCGTGTTGTTTCGCGTTGAGGACCTCGTGCGGGATGCCTTCCTTCTTCAGCATCCCGGACAACAACTCGGATTTCGCGACCGAGGCGGTTCCGATGAGCACGGGCTGCCCGTCCTCGTGGCGGAGCACGACGTCCTCGATGATCGCCTTGTACTTGGCCTCCTCCGTGCGGTAGATCCGGTCGCGCTGATCGATGCGGATCATCGGCATGTTCGTCGGAATGGGAATGACCCCGAGGCCGTAGATCTTCTGGAACTCGGATTCCTCGGTCTTCGCGGTACCCGTCATGCCGGCGAGTTTGTCGTACATGCGGAAGTAGTTCTGCAGGGTGACGGTGGCGAGGGTCTGGTACTCGTCCTTGATCTTCACCCCTTCCTTCGCCTCAAGGGCCTGGTGCAGACCCTCGTTGTAGCGGCGTCCGGCCAGGGTGCGGCCGGTGTGTTCGTCGACGATGAGGATCTCGTCGCCCAAAACCACGTAGTCCTTGTCCCGTTTGAACAGTTCCTTGGCCTTGATGGCGTTGTTCAGGTAGCTGATGAGCGGGGTGTTCGCGGACTCGTAGAGGTTGTCGATGCCGAGCCGGTCCTCGACGACCTCGATGCCGGCACCCGAGATCGCGACCGTCCGTTTCTTCTCGTCCACCTCGTAGTGCTGGTCACGTTTCATGGAACGCACCATCCGGGCGAACACCGGATACCACTCGTGGGTGTCCTGGGCCGGCCCGGAGATGATCAGCGGGGTACGGGCCTCGTCGATCAGGATCGAGTCCACCTCGTCGACGATGGCGAAGTGGTGGCCGCGCTGCACGAGATCCTCGCTGCTGAGCGCCATGTTGTCGCGCAGGTAGTCGAAACCGAATTCGTTGTTGGTGCCGTAGGTGATGTCCGCCCGGTAGGCGATGCGACGCTCATCAGGCGACATCGAGGCCAGGATGACGCCGACCTCCAGTCCGAGGAAGTGATGGATCCGCCCCATCTGCTCGGACTGGTACTTGGCCAGGTAGTCGTTGGTGGTGACGATGTGCACGCCCTCACCGGAAAGGGCATTCAGGTAGGAGGGAAGGGTGCCGACGAGGGTTTTCCCCTCACCGGTTTTCATCTCCGCGATGTTGCCCCAGTGGAGTGCGGCGCCGCCCATGATCTGAACGTCGAAATGCCGCTTGTTCAACACGCGAACGGAGGCCTCGCGTACAGTGGCGAAGGCCTCCGGCATCAGCTGGTCCAGATCCTCCCCGTCCTCAAGGCGCTTCTTGAAGATGTCGGTCTGTTCCTTCAGCTCGGCGTCGGACATCTCCTGGAAGTCCTCCTCGATCAGGTTGACCTGATCGGCAACCTTCCGCAGCCTCCTCAGCTGAGAACCCGAGCCGAGGTTGCTCAGGAAATCCATGAATCCCACGTCGACGATCCTTAACAGTTTGACTCCGGTGGCTTTAGCACACCGCCTGCCATCCTAGCCAGCCCCGGGGCCGTACAAAACTGTGGCGGGCCGGGGCATCGTCCCCGGCCCGCCGTGACCGGCAATTGCGCTTTTCAGGAACCCCGCGAACAAGGGGGTGTCAAGGACCATTGTGGTGGAAACCGGGGATCGCACCGGATCCTCCGCATTCGGAGAAGCAATGCGGTCCGCACCACCAACGGTTCAATGACCCCGGGACCGGTCGCGGGGCGGCCCGGGTTCAGTTGGTCACATTCAGGTGGATGACGCCGTAGTTGTAGGCCTTGCGGCGATAGACCACGGAGGGCTTTCCCGTGGCGGAGTCCTGGTAGAGGAAGAAGTCGTGCCCGACCAGTTCCATCTCGTCCAGCGCCTGTGCCAGGCTGAGTGGGACGGCATCGAATTCCTTCTCGCGAACCACGAGGGGGCCGTCGCCGTTGACCACCAGACCCGCGACCTCGTAGGTGGAATCCTCCTGACTGTTCTCGGGTTCCTCCTGCACCGGCGCGGATGCGGTCTCCTCGGCGAAGATGGCCGTGCGCAGGCCCCGGTGGGTCTTGCGCCGGTCAGCGGCCTTCCGGAGCTGCACCTTCAAACGATCGAAGGCCTGTTCGAACGCGAACGTCTTGTCGTGTGCCTTCGCCTCGGCACGCACGACCGGCCCCCTGCTGCGAAGCGTGATCTGGACCTCAACGGCATCAGAGGGGTTCTTGGTGCCATCCGTGGCGGAGAACTCCACCTCCACACGGATCACCCGGTCCCTCAGCCGCTCGACAGTCACGATCCTGTCGCGGACCAGTTCCTTGAGCTCGGGGCTGATGGTGCAGTGTCGACCGGTGACGACGACGTCCATGTCTCCTCCTGGCTAGAAAGCTACGACGCCAGCAGTCCCCTGCTTCTCAGCCCGGGCCCTGCTAGCGTCTTCCATCCCTCAACGGTACTCCCATCAGGCGACTGGCAAGGGGATTTCACCATTTCCCGATCAGATTTGCATCGCCGATGACGGCGGCGGCGACGACCGTTGTCCCGTTGCGGGTCAGCGCCTCGCCAGAAACCGCCAACGAGGTTCCGGTCGTCACGACATCATCAACGAGGATCACGGCCGACCGGCAGCCACGGACCAGGAACCGGGCCTCCGAGAGCCGCTGCCTTCCGGCGCGGCCCTGGTTGCGTTGGGCGTCCCCACCGTCCTGCCTGCTCAGCAACCTGGCCGCCCCGAGCCCCAGTTCCCGGGCCGCCCGGCGGGCGAGCACCCAGGTGTGGTCAATGCCCCTGCGACGTACGGCAGCCGGCCGGGAGGGCACCGGAACCAGGATCGTTCCCGCCGGGGGGCAGCAGGCGGCCACCGCCACGGCCAGCCGGCGAGAAAGCAGCCGGGCCAGGACCCAGGCACCGTCGTCCTTGAAGGCCGGGATGAGCCGCGCCAGCTCGGGACGGTACGGATTGGCGGCCCAGACCGGCACCTGAAACCCACGGCGCCGCACCCGGTGCGGGTTCTTGCCGGCGATCCTCTCCCGGCAGGCCGTGCAGCAGGCCACGGCGGGGGAACCACAGACCAGGCAGCGGGACCCGAGCAGCAGGGAAGCGAAATCGTGGAGAGGGGAGGCACACACCCATCACTTTGGAGTCCCCCGGAACCCCGGAGGGTTTTTTCCACAGCTCAACCCGGATAACTGATCCAGGTCATCGTCGTTTTCGCCTGCAGCCATGTGCCGTGCTGTTCGTAAAGCAGAACGGTCCCGTCGGCCGCGCGCAGGGCGACGGCATCCCCACCCGGCCTGGGCAGCGCAGTCACCTGGACCGGCGACACGCTCACCGGCCCGAGGTCGGTGACCTCCGAACCGTCCACCGCGGCCACGAACACGGACCTGACGGAACCCGCGCTCGCGACCACTGCGACGTTCACCTCCCCGGTCCAGTCGAGTGCAACCGCGTCCAAGAGTTCCTTCTCCTGGGAGGCGTTCAGGGGAACCTCCCGCCAGCCTGCCATCCGGTTGCCCTCGATCAGCGACGCGACCCCGAAACGGGTGGTCTCCCCGATCCCGAGAAGAACGGCCGCCCGCGTCGCGGAGGCGTCGAGGGAGAAGTCCACCACTTCACCGGGCAGCGCCGAAAGGTCGACGGCGGCGACCTCACCCTGCGGGGACACGCTCAGCAGCTGTTGTCCCCCGGAGGAGTCGCGCCCGAGCAGCCACAGCCTCCCCTGCGCGAAATGCACCGACCCGGTCTGGGTCAGTCCCGTGTCCACCTGGATCGGGACTCCACCGCTCGGGCCGATCCGGACCGTTGCCGGGGACCCGGTTACGGCCGCGGTGAAGGCCCCGTCCAAGGAGATGGTGGTCATCTCCGCCGGCGCTCCTTCGCCGCTGATGGGAATGAAACTGGTATCGGCGCTCAGTTTTCCCGCCCGGCCCTCGTGCACGCCGTACAGATCCGCCGATTCGGCCTTTGAAAGTGGTTGGTAGTCCTGCTGGGAGGACAGCTCCAGGACCTGTTTGTCGTTCTGCCCGGGAAGCGGGTAGGGCCTGCCGTCAACGGTCAGGTGCAGTCCCGAGATCTTCCGGATCGACGAGAGCGACCACAGAAGCTGCGCGCCGAGTTCCCGCCGCTCCACCTCACCGAGGCCCTGGGGAACCCCTTCGAGCACAACCGTCACGACGCCCGAGGAATCCACGCTCGCACCCGCCGCCCCGAGCCTGGTGCCCGCCGGGATCGCGTTGCGCACACCGGCTGAGAGGAGGGTGCCCGGCCCGGCCAGTTGCGCTTCAACGATGCGGCCCGGGGTGATCTCGGAGGTCGGCAGGTGCAGCGGTTCGGGAACCACGGCCTGACCGGAGCCGGAGATGAAATACGATCGCGCCGAGTTGTAGGACCGGGCGAAGATGTAGCTGGAGACCAGCACCCCGTCGGGTGGGGCGGAAACCCTCCATTCCCCCTCTTCCTGGAGCAACCCGAAGTCGTGGGTGAGCGACTCCCTGGAAACGGTGAAACGCCCGACCGCATCCACGGTTCCCCGGGTGGTTCCGCGCAGTTCCAGCCCCTCCCCGATGGCCTCCACCCAGCCGTCGTAGACGACCGTTGCCCGTCTCGGGGCCCATTGCCCGCGCGCGGACGATGACAGGTACTGGCGCGCCACCTCGTAGTCACCGGTGGGATCCGCCATGGCCTGCAGGAAACCCTCGACGATCCTGGATGCACTCATGCCCTTCTGGGGAGGTCCCGGGGCGATCTGCACGCCCCTCCCCTCCGCCGAGACGGTCACCTCGGTCACCGGCCCGGAGGTCGGGATGTCGGTGCAGGCCCCGAGCAACAACGCCAAGGTCACTGCGACCAGCCTGGTCAGGGCGCTTCGGAGGTTCATCGCAGATCCTTCCGGGAGTCCAGGTCCACCGGGATGATGGGCAGTGGCGAACTGTTGAGGGTCACCTCGGGACCGCGGGGCAGGGTGAGCCGGAACTGGGCTCCCTTGCCGGGCCGTCCCCAGGCGGATAGCCAGCCACGGTGCAGTCTGGCATCCTCCCGGGAGATCGCGAGCCCCAGCCCGGTCCCGCCCGCCGCACGTGTCCGGGACGGGTCCGCGCGCCAGAACCGGTCGAACACACGACTGGACAGTTCGGCATCGAACCCGATCCCGTGGTCCCGGACCGTGACGGCAACGGCTTCCTCATCGGATGCGACCGTGACATCGATGGGTTTGCCCTCCCCGTGGTCAATGGCGTTGGTCAGCAGATTGCGGACGATGCGGCGGATGCGGCGGGCGTCCAGTTGCGCGGAGGCCCCGCCGCCCAGGTGCAGCCGCAGCTCGCTCCCCTGGGAGCGGGCGAAGGTTTCCTGGGCCTGAACCTCGGATGCGACCAGCACGTCCATGTCGACCTCTTCCAGTTCCAGGATCGCCGCCCCGGCATCGAAACGCGAGATCTCCAGCAGGTCCGCGAGCATGCAATTGAACCGGTCTATCTCCGCGTTCATCAGCTCCACGGTCCTGCCCACCTCCGGGGAGAGCTCATCGCGTTCCTCGTAGAGCAGATCGGAGGCCATCTTGATGGTGGTCATCGGGGTTCGCAGTTCGTGACTGACGTCGCTGACGAACCGCCGCTGCACCGTGGACAGCGTTTCCAGTTCCCGGATCCGTTGCTGCAGATCCGAGGCCATCTCGTTCATCGAGATCGCCAGCGAAGCGAGATCATCGGTTCCCCTGACGGGCATTCGTTCATCGAGCTGGCCGGAGGCCAGGCGCAACGCCGTCCGCCCGGCCTTGCGGACGGGCCTGACCACCTGCAGGGTCACGAGATAGGCGATGGCCGTCAGCCCGAGCAGGAGCGCCGCCCCCGTGGTGTATACCGCGCGTTGGATGTCGCGGAGTGTTGCGACCTCGCTCGTCATGGGGAAGACGTAGTAGACGGGGAACCGTTCACCGGCGGATGTGACCAGGGTGGTGCCCACGACGAGCCCGGGCTTCCCCTCCCCCTCGCCCGCTATGGTCACTCCCGCCGCCGCGATGTACATTCCCTCCCCCGCCATCACCCGTTGACGCAGTTCGACGGGCACTGAATCCAGTCCGATGCCCGACGAGGATGAAAGCACGGAGGCCGGTCCCTCGATGATCACCAGGTACTGGGCGGCCTGCGCCCCGGCCAGCTCCACCAGCCGGCTGAGCTGCTCGTAGGTTGCCCTTCCCAGCCTCTCCGGGGACTGCAGCTGCCCCTGCATGAAACGATGCATCCCGACCGCCTCCCGGATGGAAGCCGCTCGTTTCGTCGCGATGATTCCCGCGCTCGTCTGCTGCACCAGCAGCACCCCGGCAAGGGCCAGCACCACGCAGGAGGCGGTGAAGGTGGTCAGCAGCACCCGCAGGGGCAGGGAACTCCACCAGATCCTCGCCAGCTTCCGGCGGCTTCGTTCACCAGGGCTGCGGCTCACCGGCCCGATATCCGATCCCCCGAACGGTCACGATGATCTCCGGGTGTTCGGGATCCTTCTCCACCTTGGAACGCAGCCGTTGCACGTGTACGTTCACCAGTCGCGTGTCCGCGGCGTTGCGATACCCCCACACCTCGTCGAGCAGCGCCTCCCGGCTGAACACCTGAGAAGGGCGTTTCGCCAAGGCGAGCAACAGGTCGAACTCGAGTGGCGTCAACGAGAGCGTCACGGGTCCACGCTTGACGGTGTGGGCGGTGGTGGAGATCACGAGATCCCCGATGGTCAGCTGGTCGGCCCCCGGATCCGCGCTGACGCGGCGCAGCCGGGTGCGGATCCGCGCCAGGAGTTCCTTCGCCTTGAAGGGTTTTGCCACGTAGTCGTCCGCCCCGGCCTGCAGCCCCGCCACCACGTCGTCGGTCTCTGATTTGGCGGTGAGCATCACTATGGGCACTCCCGACTCGGCCCTCATGTCCCGGCAGACGCTGACCCCGTCACGCCCCGGCAGCATCAGGTCGAGCAGCACCAGGTCCGGCCGGGATTCGCGCATCGCTGCCAGCGCCCCGGTTCCCGTGGCGCAGTGGGTGGTGTCGAACCCTTCCTGCCGCAACACGATCTGAAGCATCTCGGACAGGGCGGGATCGTCGTCCACGATCAGGATCAGGGCACGTTTCCGGTTCTCGGCCACCACCGACCTCCTTCCCGAAGTGACTTCCATGCTAGTGGAGCGGACAACGATTCCAGGAACCCCTCGGGGTCGCGTCGCCGGAGCCCGGACACCGCGGCCCTCCCGGACCGCAACACCGCTCCACTCCGTGCTCGGAGAGGGGTGGGCATCGGCGCGGGTCACGGATTCCGGCCCGTTCACCGGCCCTGCCGTGGTGATGCCGCGAGGATCGCGCCGGCCCGCTGGTACGGAGATTTCAGTTCCACTCGGGATGCCCGGTCCATGTCGACCAGGTGCCCGGGCCGCCACCGATCCGGCGCAGCACCCGGCGCCACAGCTCCTTCGGGGTCCCGAAGATCTCCTCCGCCCTGGCGTGGGTCCTGAACCAGGATCCCCGCAGGAGCTCGCCCACGAGCTGCCCGGAGCTCCAACCGGCCAGCCCGACGTAGATGCGGATGTGGACGTAGGTTCCGTGCACCAGTTCCACCGGGGTTTCCAGGTCCAGCACCCCGACATCCCCGATCAGGCGGCGCCATCCGGGCGGTTCCTCCCATGGGCTGCGAACCTGGGCCAGGGCGAGCGCCGTCTGCCGGGAGACGGGCCCGCCCTCGAAAAGTTTCGCGGGTGGGGTCAGCAGATCACTGAAATGCTCCAGGGAATCAACCATGGCGACCTCGCCAATCTTGTGCAGACAAACCCCGAGGCTGCCCTCCTCGTTGTGTTCCAGCAGCAACACGACGCTGCGATCGAAGTATCCTCCCCGACCCGGTTCGGTTGCGATCAGGAGCTGTCCCGCCGCCGGTTCGCCCAGTTCCATACCCTCATTCTCGCAGGATCGTTACGATCTTCACATGAGCTGGGTTGAACACGCGATCTGGTGGCACATCTATCCTCTTGGACTGTGCGGAGCTCCGATACGGGAACCCGACACCGCTCCCGGTCCACGACTGAGACGTCTGTTCGATTGGATCGACTACGCGATCGAGCTGGGTTGCTCCGGTCTGCTGCTCGGTCCCATTTTCGAGTCTCAGTCCCACGGCTACGACTCACTCGACCTGTTCCGCATAGACCCCCGCCTCGGGGATGAAACCGATTTCACCGAACTCGTCTCCCGCTGCCGGGCCCGGGGACTCCGCATCCTCCTGGACGGGGTGTTCAGTCACGTGGGCGAGGAACACCCCGGTGTGAAGCGCGCCCTGGCGGAGGGACCGGATTCCCCGGCAGGAAAACTGTTCGACATCGACTGGCAGCATCCCGGAGGTCCGAGGCCCAGGGTGTTCGAGGGGCATTCCTCCCTCGTGCGTCTGAACCACTCCAGCCAGGAAACCGTGGACCTCGTGGTCCGGGTGATGACCCACTGGCTGGACCGCGGAATCGACGGGTGGCGTCTCGACGCCGCCTACTCCGTTCCCCCCGGGTTCTGGTCCAAGGTGGTGGAGAGGGTGCGACCCCGGCACCCCGGGGCATGGCTGCTCGGGGAGGTGCTGCACGGCGACTACTGCGCTTTCGTCGCCGAATCCGGCATCGACTCAGTGACCCAGTACGAGCTCTGGAAGGCCATCTGGTCCAGCATCAACGACCGCAACCTGTTCGAGCTGGACCACGCCCTGAACCGTCACAACCAGTTCCTCGACTCCTTCACACCGAACACTTTCATCGGCAACCATGACGTCACCCGCATCGCCAGCAGGGTGGGAGCCGATGGGGCCGTCACCGCATTGGCCATTCTCATGACCGTCGCGGGTACACCGTCGATCTACTACGGCGACGAGCAGGCGTTCACCGGCATCAAGGAGGAACGTGTCGGTGGGGACGATGCGATCCGTCCCGCCCTGCCGGACTCCCCCGCCGAACTCGCCCCCTGGGGTCAGCCGGTGCTGCGGGCCCACCAGGACCTGATCGGGCTGCGCAGGCGCCATCCCTGGCTGGTCGACGCCCGCACCACGGCCCTGCAGCTGGAGAACCGGCGAATCGTATATCGCAGTTCCGCCCCGGACGGCTCCACCCACCTGGATGTGGAAATCGACCTGACCCACTCCCCGAACGCGATCATTCGCGACGCGGCGGGCCAGGAGCTGTGGCGCCAGCGGAGCTGAAAACAAAGAATGCCCCCGACCGAGGTCGGGGGCATCCGCAAGATTCAGTGGAGCCCAGGGCGCATGTGTCGATCTCGTTCCGGCTCGCGATCACCTGCTGCTGGTGGCACTTGCAGCGTAGAAGGTTCCGTGCTCACGGTGGGGTGGCTCCATGTTCAAGGGGGTGGAAGTGCGGAGGGAGGTTCCTGGCTCACTTCCATGCTCGCGCCCGCGCTCAGGTAGTGGGGTAAGGCCGATCTTGTAGCAGTTTGGGCCCGATGTAGCGCGACCTCGAAGCAAACTGCTGCAAGGTTTCGGCTGGAAAATCAGGGAAAACCATGCGCTGTAGCGTGTGTAGGCCATACTTTCGATAAGTGCGCAGGCGCAGGTAGGCCAGGTCTCTCTCACGTCTATATAGAGAGGTTTTTCGATTTCTGGCGCTACATGCGCTACAGGAGGGGCTTCGGTGGGTAAGCAAGGGAAATCCCGTAGCAGATTCCAAAGTGGGCGCGCTACAGGCGCTACAAGCTGAGGCTGAACACCGGCTGGAGCGCAGGCCCCACGGGACGCGGACGGGACGCCCCTCCTCCACTCCTTCCCTGAGCACGGGCGCACGTGGACAACCAGGCCCGGTTCCGCTCATATAGGAGCGCCTTCTGCGTCCTCTCGGACGAGACCGACATGGGCGAATATCTGCGCCGGACAGGCGCTTTCAAGTCCTGGGGCACTCATGGCTGGATCCGGCTCAATGAGAAGTATGGGCGTGCGAGCGACGTCAAGGGCCGAGACCTGTGCGTTTTCTGCGTCAACGAATTACCCCGATCCAAGGACAAGTCGGAGTCGTTCTAGCGTCGCTTCGTAGCGATCCCGTTCACGAAAAAGTACGTCTGCGAGGACGAGATAACAGCGATCAAGGACGACTACATCAAGCACACTGAGGTCCTTGAGTACGTCGCATATAAGGCGCTGATGATGCCGTCGTTCGATCGGTTCGTCGCTCCCGCCGTCTCCAAGAAGCTCCTCGGAGAGATCCGCGTGGAGAACGATCCTGTGCTCCAGTTCGCAGAGGAATTCCTCAGCGAACTGGCCTGGGATCTCGTCCCTTGGGGCTTCTTGTATGGGATCTACGCCGCGTGGATGAGGAAGGAGGTCCCGTCTGGTTTCGCGCTCTACAAGCGCGAGTTTGTCAAGCGAGTGACTGCCTACGTCGGGGGCACGCCCTCGTGCGGGTGGGCAGTGGCGGCGGTGGCCGTGCGCTTGGCTGGTCGCCTTGTCGGCAACGAACCCTTGGCGGTCGAGTACGACCTATCCAACTGGATCGATCTCAAGCCAGTCGGCGGCTCGGTGCGCAAGATCGGAATCCCCCACAACATGTCGGTCTCGACCCGAGGTCTGTTGCGGACCACTGCCGTCGCTGTGAGCAAGGACGACGACCTGACCAACAACTCCGACAACTGAAAGGAACATGACCATGAGCACCACTAACCTTGAGCGGCTCATCGCTGACGAGCAGCGCAAGCACGCCGAGAAGACGAAGAGGCTGCGGGCCAAGGCAGAGAAGGAGGAGGCAGCACTCCTGCACGACATCGCCGTCCTGCTGCGCAAGCACGAGCCCGAGCGGTTCGCTCAGTACGCCGAGCATGTCGAGCATGAGCGCGAGGCGAAGCGAGAGGCGCGGTCTCAGCGCGCTGCAGCTGCCCGTGCTCGTAACACGGCGCGCGAGGCGTCCGGTGAGGACGGTGATCGCTACGAGTGAGATCCGTCCAACTCGACTCGTGAGCGCGAGCACTGCGCACTGGGTCTCCGCTCCTGTCCCGAGGCAGGGACAGGGCGTGAGTCCGAGCGCAGCACGGGAGACGTTGCCCTCGCCCTCACCCCCTGCTGCGAGGTAGCGGGTGGGGCTCTCCCCCTCGCCCGCAGGGAGCGAAGCGACTGAGGACGAGGGCCAGCGGCGCGTTGGAGGACAGAGGAGCTTGCTCCGACCGTCCGACAACGTGCCTGCTGACACCACAACCTTCTACTCCACCAAGGACGTCAGCACCGGGGGGTAGAAGGTTGATCGAGCCTGCCCCACCGACGAAGAAGGCACAAGGGGCAGGCGCGCGTCACCCTAAGCGCACATCTCGATGTGAGGGTGACGCGGGAGGAGCATGCCGCCATCGCGCGGCGCGCGACGGTGCTCGGCGTTCAAGCCAAGCAGTTGGGCGAGGGCCGTCATGCGCGACGCGCTGGACGAGCGTCGCCATGAGGTCGAGGCACTCGCTGCACAAGCAGCAGTGCCGAGGCCCGCGCCCGAGCTCGGTCATACGATCGAACAGGTGCGCAGGGGCGGAGTGAATCTCAACCAGGTCGTGCGCTTGGGCACGGCGGTTGACGAAAGCATCCTCCGGCATGTTCTCGATGTCGTGGGTGAGGTGCGCTCCCTTCTCGGGGACGAGGTCGCACTATGAGTACCGTCAACGTACGGCAGCGAGCGCCTGGTGGGCAAAGGCCCTCATCGCGCTGGGCACCCTCGGCTGGGTCGCAGCGTTCGCCTCCCTCGTGTGGTGGTGCGCGCGGCGGATCGGCGAGGAGTATGGCTCATGATGACGGGCGTGGGAAGGAATGTGGGGCGGCCCCAGGTCCTCGCCTGGGGCCGCCCCTTCAACGTACAATCTGGGCATGGCACAATGCACAGCGCCTGTCCAAGGTCACCGCACTGCAAGTGGAAGAGCGAACTGCCCTGTATGTGGAGGCAGTTCGTACTACCCGAATTATAGCCCAACTAGTTACACCCCTTCAGCCTATCGAGCTCCTGCAACCCAGACGGGAGGCTCTTCTCGAAGCAGCCGTCCACGCTGGTCACCTTCATCTTCGACCGTGGGTTATACGGCGGCTGAGGTACGAGCACTTTCCCCGGTCCGCGAATCAATCGAGAAGCAGGGCGCTCGGCCGGACAAGTACGACGTTTTCCTGTGCCACGCGTGGGATGACCGGCGCACCGCAGCAAAAGACTTGAACGACGCCCTTAAGAACGCTGGGGTATCGGTGTGGTTCAGCGAGAAGGAAGTCCTTCTGGGCTCAAACCTGATGCGCGAGATCGACAAGGGACTGTCCAAGTCCCGCGCAGGACTGGTCCTCGTCACAGAGTCCTTCATTAACAGGGTCAAAGCTGAAGGCATCGCAGACAAGGAGCTCTCTGCTCTTCTGGCGCGCGATCTGCTCGTCCCGATCGTCCACGGGGTGACCTATGAAGACCTACGCGAAGAGAGTCCCCTCCTCGCGTCGCGAAGTGGGCTCGACACAGCCGATGACACGATGGCTGAGATCGCCACGAAGATCAGCGAGTTGGTCTCCACAGACGCGTTCTCTGACTGAAGCACGGCTCTTCGAGAACTTCCCGGAACCGAAGAGGGCTTCACAGCGGCATACCGCCTCTTGCCTGTCAGCACGGTGTAGACAGTCTGGTGGGAGATGCTGAGATCCCAAGCGGCTTAGGACTCGGTATGCCCTGATGGGCATGGGGATGGAGAGGCGTGCCCGTTATGCAAAAGGGTGCCCCGGTCACCGTGATGGCGACCGGAGCACTCATGTCGGCTCTGGGTGTCAGTTGCGCTTCTGGACCCAACTGCCAACGCTGTCCCGGGTGTACCCGTAGACATTCGCATCGGGGATAGTTACCGTGCCATCCTTCATCACACCGAACGTCATGTAGGCGAAGCGACTAGATCCTGAGTCATTCTTGCTGTCGACCCGCTGGAATTCGAAGCCCCCAATCCTCGTGGCGGCGAGCTCATCCGCCGACGTCGCGCAGGGCAAGACCTTTACGAAGGAGTCCGGTGAGTCCATGTAGACACCCTTCTCGGGGTTGTCAGAGTCGAACTGGGACATGGGAAGGATCTAGCTCCCGTAGGGCGTGGTCATCGCACCCTCGGGAAGCATCATCACCCCTTAGAAGCGCGCGGCCCAGTTCGCCGGGGTCATGCTCGCTCGATCCCCGTTCTCGGGAACAACCTCACCGGTCTTTTCGTCGATGGTCGTAGCAGGCGGGGCCGGCTTGGTCACAACCGTCTCACCGCCTTCGTTGAATTCAACGCTGCCTTCGACGGCGCACAGGCTCGTGCAGCCAGAGCCAGAGCACCGACGCCGAGGAGGGATGGAAGGGAGAGTGCACGCAGGCGTGAATTCATAGGTATTTCCTTTCGGACTGGACAGTAACGAGAGAACCGCTTGCTCACACCAGCGCACCGGTAGCGATCGGTTCCTGTAGAAGTTATCGGTACCTGGAACTGGTGAGTACTGGCACTGACGATGGACTGAGTGAGTGGCGTATCGACAAGGACTCTCAGGTCGACGCTCGGCGCGAGCGTGCGTGCCGAGCGTCTTCGTCGTGGCCTGACGCAAGAAGCTCTCGCCGAGAGGCTGGAGGTCACGGCCCGTTACCTCGCTGGGATCGAGCGTGGCGAGCGCAACCTCACGCTCGACTCCATCGAGGCGGCGGCCTCGGCCTGGATGATCTCGCTAACGCTGCGAGGGAGAATGTTCCGTGTCCAGGGCGAGGAGCTGCACGTAGCTCTCACGGACGTTCTCAGGGCCTCCGTGGACGTCGGCGAGGGTGACGTCCTCGATGCCGTCGCACGGGAACCAGCGGCCCGCGAGAGAGCCGCTGGCGTAGCAGTGAAGGCAGCCCAGCCAGGCAGCGGGCTGGATGGTGGGTGTGTTGACGGACATGGTGACCTCTCGAGTAAGGGGAGGCCGGGGCTAGCAGCCCATTCTCGGCAAGGGCACACACGGAAGTCCCGACCTCCAGCACACCGCTCGGGCCGTCGGCGACGGCCCCTGCCCCACTCACGATCCGACGCTCAGAGTCGCGACCACGCCGTAGGATCGGGAGATGAGTTCGCTTGGAGGTGGAGGAGAAGCGTGAGGTCTACACCCACGTACAACGAAAACCAGGTGGTCGTCGCCTACTACCGCTACTCGTCCTCCTCGCAGAACGAGGCCTCTATCGAGCAGCAGCGCGAGATGGTCCACCGCTGGGCAAGGTCGCAGGGCCTCGTCGTCGTCGGCGAGTACGAGGACGCGGCCAGGAACGGCACCAACGCCAACCGGCCCGGTTACCAGTTCATGCTGTGTGAGTTCGCGAAGATCAAGCCCGCCTACGTCGCGGTGTGGAAGAACGACCGGCTGGCGCGCGACCGCGCCGAGCTGATCCTGGTCAAGCAGACGATCCGCAAGGCCGGAACCCGCACCCACTACATCGAGGGCGTCTCTCCCACCGACTCCCCCTGCTCGGTCCTCATGGAGGGCGTGGCCGACGCCTTCGCCGAGTACTACTCGTTGCAGCTCTCAGCCAACATCCGACGAGGCCAGCACTACAACGCCGAGCGAGCCCTGAGCAACGGCCACAAGATCTTCGGCTTCACCGTGGACAGCAACAAGCGCTACATCCCGGACCCCAAGACAGCCGCGATCGTCACCCAGATCTTCGACGCCTACGCCAACGGAATCTCCATGCAGAAGATCGCCGACCGGCTCAATGCTTCCGGGGTCCGCACGACGCTCGGGTACAGGTTCACGCCCAAGAACCTCAACAAGCTCCTCAAGAACCGCGCATACATCGGCGACTACTCCTTTAGCAAGCACTTCATCGAGAACAGTATGCTCCGCCTCGTCGAGGACGAGGTCTTCGAACAGGTCCAGCGCAGGTTCGCTAGCAACAAGCGTCGCGGGGCCAAGACCAAGGCCAAGCTCGAGGCCCAGGGAAACGACGCGTCGGACTACTGGCTGACGTGCAGCGGGCCGATGGAAGGGACCTCGGGCACGTCGAAGACGGGCAGGACCTACCGGTACTACTACTGCCTCAACTAGCGCAAGAAGAAGTGCACAGCCAAGACCATCCACAAGGATGAGATCGAGGCTCGCATCGAGGAGATCATCGAGTCCTTCCTCGCTGAGCCTGACATGCTGGCCTCGCTCGCAGTGGACCTAACCGACCACTACAAGCAGACCCACGGGCGCGGGGACGAGGTCCTCAAGGCTCTGGAGACACGCCGCTCGGACGTAGAGGCCAAGCTTGCCAACTTCGTCAAGGCGGTCTCCCAGGGCATATTCAACGCGAGCACCGCCCGGGCCATGAACACCCTGGAGGCCCAGAAACAGGAACTCGACGCCGCCATCCAGGCCGAGGGCCGAACATGTCAAGGCGACCCTGTTCGAGGACGAGGCCTCCATCGGCGCGTTCCACAAGAAGTTCGCGCAGGCCACCATCGACACGGTCGAGACCCGCGACCAGTTCTTCGAGTACTTCGTGGACAAGGTCTTCATCGGGCGCGACCAGGTTGTCATCACCTCGTACTGCCACGACAGCGCACGACTCATCGAGTTCGAAGACTTCGAAGAGGTACTCCTCAGCAGAGATAGAGCGGGGGAAGTACGAACCTACGCTCGAAAGCGAGAGTTCGACACTTCCCCCTGGAGTGGAGATGGCGGGATTTGAACCCGCGTCCTTGAAAGGCGAACCAGGGATTCTCCGGGCGCAGCTGACTAGGCGGTCTGCTCGGCCCCTGCGCTCACGTCAGCAAGTCGCAGCCGGGCCCAGTTCCAGTTGAGTCCCGAACCACCCCTGGAACACAGGCGGTTCAGCAAGCCTTCAAGAATGAGGCCAGGCACCGGGAGGAAGGCGCCCCCGGGCGTGACCCTTCGATCGCTGATCAGGCAGCGAGAGCGAAGTCAGTGCGGCTGTTGTCGGCACTTATTGGTTCCCATGCAGCGTTAACGAGACAAGCATGGATCCTCGGCCCGCTTCTCCTCGAACTACCGTCCAAGTCGAAACCAGTCATCCCCTCTTGAGTTGTGCAACATCCAGTGTAGCCCATCCGGCCTCACCGGCGATCCTCCGGGGGGCGCATCAACATGAGCCGCTCGATGACGGCCGTTGATTTCTCCCCCGTCACCGACCGGATGGCCAGCCAGAGCGTCATCAGGCCCCAGGAGACGAAGCCCAGGAACAGCAGCACGGGAGGCGCCCAGTTCGAGGCGACCAGGATGACCGCGATCACACCGTAGATCAGGGCGCTGAACTGGAAACACATGGCGCGCGACGCCTCGGTGGCGATGCGGCTCCTTGGCGAGGCCAGGGCCCGTGCGATCGCGGGGGCCAGGAACATCGTCGGCAGGGTCGCGAGATGCAGGAAACCGGCAACCAGGTTCTGCACGCCATCGTGAACGGGATGCTGAACCACCGGGGCGCTCGGGATCACGCCGGCCACTCGGGCCAGCCCCTGCAGTGAGGCATTCAGGTCGGCCCGGGTCTGGGCGGCCAGGGCCATCCCCAACCTCTGTTCGAACAGCTCGTCGCTCAGGCCCCCTGACGCGTACACCCGCTGCAGGTATTCCACGGCGCGGTCGCGTTGCACGTCCGTGACCGCGGTGAAAAGGCTCGGATCGGTCATGTCATCCATGTTGCACCATGGGCTGCCAAGTTCCACCGGGGTTAGCCCTGAACTCTCCCCGGTACCTTCCGGGCAGTCAGCGCCGCCCGGAACCCAGCCGGTTGCGTGCCCGCAGCGCCCGCTGCGCCTCGCGGTTCGCGTCGCGTTCCGCGATGCTCTGCCTCTTGTCCCAGTCCTTCTTGCCCGTGGCGACGGCTATCTCAACCTTGGCGTAGCCGTCCTTGAAGTAGATCGACAGGGGCACGATCGTCCTGCCCGTGGCCTCGGTCTCCTTGGCGAGCCGGGTGATCTCCTTGCGGTTGAGCAGCAGTTTGCGGGACCGTTTGGCGGCGTGGTTGCGCCAGGTCCCGAACTCGTACTCGGGAATGTTGACGTTGCGCAGCCAGACCTCGCCGTCATCCACCGTGGCGAACGCCTCGGCGAGGGAGACCCGTCCCATTCGCAGGGTCTTCACCTCGGTTCCGGTGAGCACGAGTCCGGCCTCGTAGGTCTCACCGATCTGGTAGTCGTGACGGGCCTTCTTGTTCTGGGCGACGAGCGTGCGTCCGGTTTCCCTGGGCATCCCGCAATGATGCCACGCCGGGATTCAGCTGAACCAGCGGGCCATCGGATTGGTCACGGAGCCGTTCTCCCAGACCATGAGGTGCAGGTGGCACCCGGTCGAGTATCCGGTGGTTCCCACGTACCCGATGATCTGTCCCTGGCTCACGCGGTCCCCGACCGAGACCACGTAGCTGGTGGCGTGGTTGTACCCGGTGGTCACGTAGGTGCCGCCCTTGCTGCCGTGGTCGATCATGAGACGGTTCCCGTACCCGGCGTTGAAGTAGCGCTCCGAAACCACGCCGTCCCCCGCAGCACGGATGGGTGCTCCGCAGCCGGCCGCGAAGTCGGTGCCGTCGTGCAGTTTGCTGTAGCCCAGGACGGGATGGACCCGCATGCCGTAGGGAGAGCTTATGGCGCCGTCCACCGGGCGGATGAAGCTGCCGCTGGAGGAGGAACTGGAACCAGAACCGGAACTGGACGAGGATCCGCTCTGCCGGGAGGAGCGTTCGCGGGCCTGCCGTTCCTCCTCCTCGCGTTTCTGCTTGGCGATGCGTTCCTGAATGCGGCGGTCGACATCTTTGGATTCGCTCTCCAGCTCGCTCTGACGTCCCTTCTCGGCCGTCAGCTGCGAGTCGGCCTTCGCCTTGGCCGCGTCACGCTGGGTGACCTTCTCGGCGACCTCTGTGCGTTTGGCTTTCGCGGCCTCCTCCGCTTTCTTGGAGGATTCAAGCTGCTCAGCAGCCACTCTGCGCGCCTCAGCGGCGGCGGCCTCGGCCTCGTCGGCCTCCTTCTTCGCCGCGTCCAGCTGGAACCTGCGTGAGGTCAGCTCGTCCAGTTCGAGTGCGCTGGAACTGAACAACGTGTCGGCCAGTTGCGCCCGTTGGTTCATGTTGCCGACACCGACATCGTTGAAGAGAACCGACAGCTCCGCCAGCCCGCCGTTCTGCTGGGTGATCACCGTGATCTCCTCGGAGGTGCGGGCGTCCACGGAGTCGTAGGCCGCCTGGGCCGCGGCCACGTCGGCCTTCGCCTTCTTTGCCTTGGTCTCCGCGGCCGCCAGCTCCGATGCGCGCTGGGTGTCCAGTTCCTTGGCGGCCTTGAGGTTGTTCTCCGCCTCGGACAGCGCGGTCTCGGCGGAGGCCAGTTCCGTCTTCGCGGCCTCGAGGGCGCTCACCGCATCGGTGAGTTCCTTGGATGCGCCCTCCACCACCGACTTCTGGGCCTCTATCTGTGAGTCCAGTTGATCTCGTCTGTCGTCCAGGTCGTCCGCGCCGGCCCGGGTCGCGAGCGCGCCGAGCATAGTTACGCTCAGCAACGAGGCAACCAGACCACGGGTGATTCGGTTGAGGATGGGGTTTTCGGGTAGCTGGGGAAGGGCCCGATTCACCTTGATCTCCTTACACGTCAGATTCTCAGGTACTTTCTGGTCGCCAGCAGCGTCGGGATTACCGACAGGGCAACACCAACCACTGCTATGCAAATGATGGCATTGAAAACGTGATCCGCACCAATCCAAGCTATAGCTGGGATTGAGGGTCTCGCGGTTTGCTCAATCAATAGCAAATAGGTAATTGCAATCGAGCCAGATGAAATGAACACACCGATCAGGCCGGCGATGAGGCTTTCCAGCAGGAACGGCAGCAGGATGTAGAAGTTGGAGGCACCGACCAGTCGCATGATGCCGATTTCACGCCGACGCGTGAAGGCCGCCATCCGGATGGTGGTCGAGATCTGCAGGGCCGCTGCGAGCAGCAGCAGGATGCTCATGCCGATCGTCGCCCACTGAAGCCCGCCGAGGGTGTTGAACACGGGATCCAAGACGCTCCTCAGGTCCCTGACGTTCTGGACCCCCTGGAGCCCCTGGGCCTCGCTCACCACTCCCTTGTAGTTCTCGGGGTTCGACAGTTTGACGCGGAACGAGTCCTGCATCTGCTCAACGGTGCGGGAGGCGAGGACCGGGGAGTCCTTGAACACCCTCTGGAACTCCTTGAAGGCCTCCTCCTTGGATTCGTAGAAAACCTCCTTGACCTCGGGGTTTGCCTTCAGGGCCTCCTCGATCGCCTTGCGCTGGGCGTCCGTGGTGGCCTTGCCCGGTTCGCAGGTGCCCCCCGTGCTGCGTTCGACGCACAGGAACACGGAGATCTCGACCTTGCCGTACCAGCGGTCCTTGACCAGGTCCACTTCCATGGACGTGAGCAGCCCGACCCCGAAAAGAGAAAGGGAAACCGACATGGTGACTATGACCGCGATGGTCATGGCCATGTTGCGCTTCAACCCGGACCAGGTCTCTCGAAACGTGTGCCGCATATGATTTCTCCCGGTTCTCAGTTGACGCCGTAGACGCCCTTGGCCTGGTCACGCACGAGTTCACCCTTGCGCAGCTCCAGGACGCGGCGTCGCATCTGGTCCACGATCGAGGAATCGTGGGTGGCCATGATCACGGTGGTTTCGGTCCGGTTGATCCGGTCCAGCAGCTTCATGATGCCCACGCTGGTCTCCGGGTCGAGGTTTCCCGTCGGCTCGTCGGCGATGAGGATCTTCGGACGGTTCACGAACGCCCGTGCGATGGCGACCCTCTGCTGTTCACCACCCGAGAGTTCCTCGTTCAACCGGCTCTCCTTGCCTTCCAGGCCGACGAGTCTGAGGGTCTCCGGAACCACTTCCCGGATGACCCGTGACGGTTTGCCGATCACCTGAAGGGCGAAGGCAACGTTCTCGTAGACGGTTTTGCCCGGGAGCAGGCGGAAATCCTGGAACACGGTTCCGATCTGGCGCCGCAGCGCCGGCACCTTCCACTGGTTGAGGGTGCTCAGGTTCTTGCCCGCGACGTACAGCGTGCCCTTCGTCGGCCGGTACTCCCGCAGGATGAGACGCAGGAAAGTCGATTTGCCGGACCCCGACTGACCCACGAGGAAGACGAATTCGCCCTTGGCTATCTCAAGGTTGATGTTGCGAAGTGCCGGGCGGTCCTGCCCGGGATAGAACTTCGTGACGTCCTCGAAAGTGATCACTGTGCTGCTCCGACCGACTAGGGGAAGTTTCCTGAGAGTATCTCAGGACACGGCCTGTAGCAGTTAACCACGCCCCGCCGAACCTGCTCAACCAACACGCCGCGGGCGGTTGATCCGGGTTATGGGCCGGGCATCAAGGGGATTCGTCCCTCGTCGTCACCCGGCGACGCACCGACCGTCCCGCCCGGGCATCCCACGGCCTCGTCCAGATCGGGGGAAGGCCCGATCCGGGCCGTCCCACCCGCGAATTCCTTACCTCGCGCCGGCCCCGTTCTTCTTGCGCCACCGGATGCCGGCATCGATGAAACCGTCGAGATCGCCGTCGAAAACCGCATCCGGGTTCCCAACCTCGTATTCGGTTCGCAGGTCCTTGACCATCTGATACGGGTTCATCACGTAGGAGCGCATCTGGGCTCCCCAGGAGTTCCCGCCGTCCCCCTTGAGCGCGTTCATCTCCTTCTCGCGTTCCTGCCGGGCCAGTTCCAGGAGCCGCGATTGCAGCACCCTGAGGGCGGCCGCCTTGTTCTGCAGCTGCGATTTCTCGTTCTGGCAGCTGACCACGACACCGGTTGGAAGATGCGTGATGCGCACGGCCGAGTCCGTGGTGTTGACGGACTGCCCGCCGGGTCCCGAGGAACGGAAGACGTCGACCCTGATGTCTGATTCCGGGATGTCGATGTGGTCGGTTTCCTCCGTCACGGGCAGCACCTCGACGCCCGCGAAGGAGGTCTGGCGGCGGCCCTGGTTGTCGAATGGGGAGATCCGCACGAGGCGGTGGGTGCCCTGCTCCACGGACAGGGTGCCGTAGGCGAACGGCGCCTTGACCGCGAAGGTGGCCGATTTCAGTCCCGCCTCCTCGGCGTAGGAGGTGTCGTACACCTCGACGGCATACCCGTGGCGTTCAGCCCAGCGCAGGTACATGCGCATCAGTTTCTCCGCGAAATCCGCGGCATCGACCCCCCCGGCCTCGGCCCGGATGGTGACCAGGGCTTCCCGGGAGTCGTACTCGCCGGAGAGCAGGGTGCGGACCTCAAGCGCCTCGATTTCCTTGGCGAGCCGGTTGAGCTCGCACTCCACGTCGGTTTTCGCCTCCGCGTCGTTCTCCTCGACGGCCAGTTCGAGCATCACGGCGGCGTCGTCGAGACGGCCGCGCAGGCCCTCGAGGCGTTCCACCTCGGCCTGCCGTGCGGAGAGGGTCGAGGTGACGCGCTGGGCATTGTCCTGATCGTTCCACAGATCGGGGGCGGCAACCTCCTCCGCCAGTTGCGCT
Organism: Arachnia sp.; assembly: GCF_057238465.1. Lineage (NCBI taxonomy): Bacteria > Bacillati > Actinomycetota > Actinomycetes > Propionibacteriales > Propionibacteriaceae > Arachnia > Arachnia sp. The sequence goes on along the minus strand of NZ_DBHHFZ010000002.1, from coordinate 46,613 downwards.
ATCTCGGCGCGCAGCGCCGGCAGGTCGGCCACCGCCTCGATTGATTCCAAGGACCTGCCGAGCTGGTCAATCCGGGTAATGAGGTCTGCATCAGCCACAAGTGAACAGTCTACCGCCTCGGTCCTGTTCCGGTGACTGGTTGAATGGTGTCCTCGAAAGAAAGGAAACAGATGGCTGCGACGAAGACCCGTCTCAAGGCCGAACTGGCGAAGGCGCTGCGCGCCAAGGACGAGTTCACCAAGTCCACGATCCGCATGATGCTGGCCGCCATCACCGTCGAGGAGGTCGCCGGCAAGGTGGCGCGCGAGCTGAGCGATGCCGAGGAGTTGGCGGTGATCACGAAGGAACGCCGCAAGCGCCTCGACTCAGCCGCGACGTATGCCGAGGCCGGGCGCCCGGAGCTCGCCGAGAAGGAGAACGCCGAGGCCGAGTTCATGGCTGGTTACCTGCCCGCCCCGCTGACCGACGAGGAACTGGGAGCCCTCGTCGATGCGGAGATCGCGAAGGTGAGAGCGGCCGGGGAGACACCCACCATGAAACACATGGGTGCCGTCGTGAAAGCCGTGAACGCGGTCGCGGCGGGCCGCGCCCCGGGGGCAGAGGTGGCGGCCCGCGTCAAGGCGGCGCTGCTCGGCTGACTTGGCCCGAGCCCGTCCCTTTGCCACAATGAGCAGGCCCGAGGGCGCATAGCTCAGTTGGTCAGAGCACCTGCCTTACAAGCAGGGGGTCGGGGGTTCAAGTCCCTCTGCGCCCACCGGATGCGGCATGCGCCGCCACGTCGGTGCCCCGTCAAGGGAAAGCGAAACCCGGGTTCGGGCTCCCATGTGTCCTGGCCGGTCCGGCTGGTCCCCGGGAATCAGCACCGACGAGCAACGGATCGGTTTCTTCCGCGCTGCCGTCACGAGCAGCCAGCGGCCCGGAAGTGGTCGATCCGGACATGCGGCACATGACGAAAACTTTCAGGGGGACCTAGACTGGGTCCTTGAAGCAGCCGTGGCGGGAAGGGGAAACGGATGACGGATGATTCGTCGCTGTCCGCCGGTCCCCGCAGGTCAGCTGATTACGGGACCTCCGCCAGGCACGCCAGGACGGTCGACCCGCCCCCTGCCCGGGGACGTCATTCGCTTCCAGAAACCGATTTCGACCCGCCCCCTGCCCGCCGGGGCGCCCGCAGGTTCGCGGATCCGGAACCCACGCAGTGGTACGAACCGGTTCACAGCCCGCTCGATGCCCCGGGATCACCACACATCGAGAGCCGGAGGCACCAGGAACCCTCCCACCCGTCACGGCACGAGGCCACCAGGGCAAGACCCGGGCCCGAACCGGTCTCCGATTTCTGGTCGGTGGCCGAGGCGAGGAGCCGGGCAGCAACGGTTGACGTGAAACCCGGGATCCCGAAACACACCACCCCCGAACCCGGTCCGACACCCTCGCCGCCCTCTTCACCGGAACCCGTCAGGGGAAACGCGGAGGACGAGGAGGAAGCCGTCCCGACCCGGGCGGCCAGGCCCGATCTATTGGGCAGGCTGAAACGGATCGGCCTGGTGATCCTGACCGGAATCCTGATCTTCGCGCTCGGTTTCACGGCCTGGTCCTGGGTCACCCGCGGCACCTGGGAGTTCACATCCCTCTGGCCTTTCGGGACCAGCGCGTCCCCGGAGTCGCAGACTCCTCCGGCGTCGGCTCCGGCCGCATCCTCGGATCCCGAGAGCACAGCGGGAGCGAGGCCGGCCAACAGCGAACAGGTCCTCGACGACACCAGCTTCACGGTTCCCGAGGGCTGGAGGGAGTACGGCGAGGATCAGCCGTCGGCCGAGCCCAACCGCAGGGTCGTGCGTCTTCAGCACTCCGAAACCGATGTCCGCCTCCAAGTCACTTCATTGGTCGAGATTCCCGAGGGGAAGGATCTCCTGGAGGGCTGCAAGGAGCTCTCAGGGAGCCAGCAGGAACGTTTCAGCAACCCCGTACCCACACCGGCCTCCCAGGACAAGGTCAGCCAAGCTCAGGGAGGGAGCTACACCACCTGCGGTTTCACGGGCGTGCGGACCGAGGACAACGTGCCGAACACGGTCATGTTCACCCTCCTGCTACGAACCAACGACGGCCATGTGCTGGTTCTGCGCAGCATAATCCCGGATTCCGTGGGTGGAGGGGCCACCGCCCGTCAGGAGCTGGCCGGCATGAACTGCACCGCCAGCCTCAACTTCGGGGTCACCCTTCCCCTCTGCTGACAAACGGAACCTGCCCGGTCATTCCTGGCCGGGGCGGCGACTCAGGATGTCAAAGGGTTCGCGCAGGGAACGCCACCACTGGGTGTGGGGGCGCATCTTCTCCCAGTCCATGTCTTCCGTCACGTCACGAAGCGGGGCGAACAGGCCCTCGGTCCCGGCGTGCGCGGCCGCGTACTCCGAGCGGTCGGCACGCAGCTGACGGTCCAGGTATCCGATGGCGTTCCAGGCCAGCCGGGTGGCGTTGATGCGGTCGAACGGTGAGGGCGTGCCTCCCTGTTGCAGGTGCCCGACCACCGATTCCCGCACGGAGAACCGTCCGCCCCCTTCCGCCTCGTAGAGTTTGCCCAGCACATCTGTGGTGTAGTGCTCGCTGGTTTCCTCCCCCACCACGGCCAGGTAGAAGTTCCGCCCGGAGTCGAAGGCGTCGACGAGGGCCTTGATGTCGGCCTCGAGTTCGGCAAGGGTGATTCCGGTCTCCGGCAGGTACGCCTTCTCGGCTCCCCCGGCCAGGCCTCCGAGCAGCGGCAGGAAACCGCAGCCGCGACCCATCGTCTCCACGATGAACGCCCGTCTGCTGGCCGAGGCGCTCATCCGCAGCATGTCGATCGCGTTCACCACCGTGTTGAGGGCCGTGTCCGCCCCGACCGCCATCATCCAGCCCGGGAGGTTGTTGTCGATGCTCGCCGGCACCACCGCCACCGGGATGTTGAAAGCGGGGTAGCGTCGACGTTCCCGTTCCATCAGGTCGACCGACGCGTAGGCGTGGTATCCCCCCATCACCAGGAGGGCGTCCACCCGGTGGTCCTCCAGCTGACGCGCCATCGAGTAGAGCTCGGACTCCGAGGGGACGTAGCGGCGAGTCCCGAAATCTGCTCCCCCGGTGTGCGCCATGCCCTCCACATCAGCCCAGCTGACATCGTCGAAGTTGCCCTCGATCAGGCCCGGCATCCCACCGCGCACCGCCAGCATCTGGTAGCCGAGGTCGATGCCGGAACGCACCGCGACCCTCGCCAGCTGGTTCATGCCCGGGGCCAACGCCCCGGCGTGCATGATCGCGATCCTTTTGCCCGCGGGATCCGCCACCGACGGCCGCGCCTCGGTGATGGCCCGGTAGATGTCGATCATCATCTGGAACCCGGGGCCACGCGACGAGATGGCGGCCTCGTAGTCACCCTCTGCTATGTAATCGGCGATCCTGCGGGTCGCCACCACGGAGGCCAGCAGAGGTCGTGTCCCGATCCGGTCGCTGTGCACGCCGACGAGAACCGGTTCGGTCTCGGCACTGGCTTCGAGCACCTCGGAAACCGCCTCGACGCCGCAGGCGGTCGCCATCCAACGGTCGTACGCCGATGGTTTCCCGCCACGCTGGACGTGCCCCAGGATCGTGATCCGGGCGTCCTCCCTGCTTTTCTCCTTCAGGATGTCGCGGATGCGGTTTGCCGTGATCGGCTCGCCCTGCCGGTCCGCGGCGCCCTCGGCAACCACCAGAATCGAGTCGCGTCTCCCGGCCCGCCTGCCCCGGTCGAGAACCTCGACCATGCGGTCCTCCCAACCGTCCCGGGGCGGGGATTCCGGCAGGAAGGTGTAGTCCGCGCCACCCGATATGGCGCTCATCAACGCCAGGTAACCGCAGTTGCGTCCCATCACCTCGATGATGAAGGTTCTCTGGTGTGACTCCGCGGTGGCGGAGATGGCGTCTATCGCCTCCGTTATGCGGTGCAGCGCGGAGTCGGTCCCGATGGTCATGTCGGTGCCGACCATGTCGTTGTCGATCGAACCGGCGAGCCCCGCGATCCGGAGGACGGGGTGGCGCTCGGCCAGTTCCGGCCCCAGCTCCCCGCTGGCCACCAGTTCCGCCAGCAGCTCACCCCATTCCAGGCGCAGCTGACGGGTGCCGGTGAGGGAACCGTCGCCACCTATCACTATCAACCGGTCGATGCCGGAGGTCACGAGATTCCTCACCGCGGTCCTGCGTCCCTCGCGGTCCCGGAACTCAAGACAGCGCGCCGTCCCGATGACGGTGCCGCCCTTGTTCAGGATCCCGGAGACGTCGTTCCACCCCATCTGTTTGATGTGATCGCCACCCGTGACGGCTCCCTGCCAGCCCTCCTGGATGGCGAAAACCTCCGCGCCCGCCTGGATCGCTCCCCGCACGATCGCGCGCACAGCTGCATTCATTCCTTGGGCGTCCCCACCCGAGGTGAGCACGCCGATTCTCGTCCGGACGGTCATTTCCACACTCCCTCCGAGGTGGGTGTCAACGTCGAGCGGTTCCCCTGGGACGAACCACCTTGTGTGCCTGCCACTCCGGCGACACGTTCGCGGAACTGGTCAGGGACAGGCCCGCGGTGGCGGTTCCCTCGGCCAGGTCGCTCGGAGCAACGTATCCGGGTCTGCCGACCTTCGGGGTCAGCAGCCAGATGAAACCGGTGTCAGCCAGATCCTTCATCGCATCCACCAGGCCGTCAACCACATCGCCGTCGTCCTCCCGCCACCAGAGAACGACCACGTCCACCGCCTCTATGGCATCCTCGATCATGTCGGCGTCGATGGCATCCATGATCTCGTCGCGCAGGTCGGGGTCGGTGTCCTCGTCCCACCCCAGTTCCTGGACGACCATGCCCGCGTCCAGCCCGAGCAATTCGGCTCCCCGCGCGGCGGTCACGACACTTCCCCTTGAATTATGTGTCCCACGAGACCTAGCCTGCCAGATCCCCCGGGCGCTGTGCACCCGGGGGATCCGATCGGCTCAGGACACGGCCCTCACTCGGAGTCCCCGGTCTTGCCGGAGGCCCCGGCGGTGACATCGTCGAGACGGTACCGCTGGGCGGCTTCCAGGGGCCATTCGCGAGGCACCTCACCGTTCAGGGCCAGCTGCTGCAACACCGCGACGGCGATGGAGGGACCGTCGATGTTGTAGTAGCGACGAGCGGCCGCCCGGGTGTCGGAGAAACCGAACCCGTCCGCACCGAGGGTCGTGTACCCGCGCGGCACCCAGGGCCGGATCAGGTCCGGCACGGCGTGCATGTAGTCGCTGACGGCGACGATGGGCCCCTGCGTGTCGGCCAGTTTCGACTCGACCCAGGTGGGGGTGTGTTCCCCGAACGGATCGCTGAACCTGGCCTTGTCGTGGGCGAGGCCCTCGCGGCGCAGTTCACCCCAGGACGTGACGGACCAGACATCCGCGACCACCCCGTAGTCGTTCTTGAGCAGCTGCTGGGCCTCGAGCGCCCAGGGCACACCCACACCGGAGGCGAGGATCTGCGCGCGGCGGGCGTCCTGCCCGACCCCGTCGAAGGAACCGGGACGCAGCAGGTACATGCCCTTCAGGATTCCCTCGACGTCCACGTCCTCCGGTTCGGCGGGCTGCGCGTAGGGCTCGTTGTAGACGGTGAGGTAGTACATGATGTTCTCGGGGTTCTCCCCGTACATCCGGCGCAGGCCGTCACGGACGATGTGCGCCAGCTCGTAGCCGTAGGCGGGATCGTAGGCGGCGAAGGCGCTGTTGGTGGAGGCCAGGATCGGCGAGTGACCGTCCATGTGCTGGGTACCCTCGCCCGTCAGGGTGGTGCGGCCGGCGGTGGCGCCGATCACGAACCCCCGGGCGAGCTGGTCACCGGCCGCCCACATGGAGTCACCGGTGCGCTGGAACCCGAACATCGAGTAGAACACGTAGATCGGGACCATGGGTTCGCCGTGGGTGGCGTAGGAGGTCCCGGCGGCGGTGAAGGCCGCCATCGAGCCGGCCTCGTTGATGCCGGTGTGGATGATCTGGCCGTTGGTCGCCTCCCGGTAGCTGAGGAACAGGTCCGCGTCGACGGGCGTGTATTTCTGACCGCCGGGATTGTAGATCTTGATGGTCGGGAAGAAGGCGTCGATACCGAAGGTGCGTGCCTCGTCGGGGATGATGGGGACCACGCGCGGCGCGAATGCCTTGTCGCGCATCAGATCCTTGAGCAGGCGCACGAAAGCCATGGTGGTGGCCACTTCCTGCTTGCCGGAGCCCTTGCGGACGGATTCGTAGGCCTTCTCCCCCGGCAACGAGATGAACTTGCGGTCCCCGCGGCGTTCCGGCACGTAGCCGCCGAGCGCGCGGCGACGTTCCTGCAGGTACTGGATCCTCGGGTCCTCCGCCCCGGGCCTCACGTAAGGCGGGCGGTAGGGATCGGCCTCGAGCACGGCGTCGGAGACCGGCATGTGCACCCGGTCGCGGAACGCCTTGAGATCGTCGAGTGCCATCTTCTTCATCTGGTGCGTGGCGTTGCGGCCCGCGAAGTGCTGGCCCAGGAAGTAGCCCTTGATCGTGTGGGCGAGGACGACCGTGGGCGCCCCCGTGAACTCGGTTGCCGCCTTGTACGCGGCATAGACCTTGTGGAAGTCGTGGCCGCCGCGGGTCAACGCCCAGATCTGGTCGTCGGTCCAGTCCTTCACCATGGCAGCGGTGCGGGCGTCGCGCCCGAAGAGGTGTTCGCGCACATAGGCGCCGTCATTGGCCTTGAAAGTCTGGTAGTCGCCGTCCGCGATGGAGTTCATCACGGAGACCAGGGCGCCTTCGCTGTCCGCGGCGAGCAGCGGATCCCACCCCCGGCCCCAGATCAGTTTGATGACGTTCCAACCCGCGCCCCGGAAGAAGGCCTCGAGTTCCTGGACGATCTTGCCGTTGCCGCGCACCGGCCCGTCGAGACGCTGCAGGTTGCAGTTGATCACGAAGGTCAGGTTGTCGAGTCCATCGTTGGCCGCCAGCTGCAGCAGGCCGCGGGACTCGGGTTCGTCCATCTCACCGTCACCCAGGAAAGCCCAGACGCGCTGCTGGGAGGTGTCCTTGATGCCGCGGTTGTGCAGATACCGGTTGAACTGCGCCTGATAGATGGCGTTCATGGGGCCGATGCCCATGGAGACCGTCGGGAACTCCCAGAAGTTCTGCATCTGGTGGGGATGCGGGTAACTGGGCAGGGCCCGCACCTTCCCGTCCACGACGTGGCTGTGTTCCTGACGGAACCCGTCCAGGTCCGCCTCCTCGAGACGGCCCTCAAGGAAGGCCCGGGCGTACATGCCGGGAGAGGCGTGTCCCTGGAAGAACACCTGGTCGCCACCCCCGGGGTGATCCTTGCCCCGGAAGAAATGGTTCATCCCCACCTCGTAGAGGGTCGCGGCGGAGGCGTAGGTGGAGATGTGCCCGCCGACACCGATGCCCGGGCGCTGGGCCCGGTGAACGGTGATGGCGGCGTTCCAGCGGAGCAGGCGACGGATCTGGCGTTCCAGGTCCTCGTCTCCCGGGTAGGCCGGTTCCTTGTCCGCAGGGATGGTGTTGACGTAGTCGGTGCCGGTCAGCGAGGGAACCCCGACGTGGCGTTCGCGCGCCCGTTCCAGCAGCTTCAACATGACATAGCGGGCACGGTTGCGGCCACCGTGCTCGATCACTCCGTCGAGCGACTCCAGCCACTCGGCGGTCTCTCCCGGATCCGAGTCCGGGAGGTTCGTCGGCAGGCCGTTGAGGATCGGCCCAACCTGGTCCTGGATGCTCACGTGAGTCCTCTCGTCGCGATGTGTGCACAGCTGTTGTAAAGATACCGTGCAACCGCCTTTCTGCGAATTGTCACCGGGCCGCGAGCGCCCCGCCCGGTTTGCAAACCCGTTCGCACGGTGTCAAGGTGACCGGGTGGAGTCGTGTTCCGCCCCAACGGAAAGGACGGGGATGTTCCGAGTGAAGAAACGGACTGTCGTCGCCACGCTGAGCCTCGTGTCCCTGTTCGCCCTGGCCGCCTGCAGCAGCACACCGGTTGAGAATCCCACGGATGCGCCCAGCAGCCTCCCGAGCGAATGCGTCGCCTTCGCGCAGTACGGAACCCTCAGGGGCAGGTCGGTCAACGTCTACACCCCCATCGTCTCCCCCGAGGACCAGACCCACATCGATTCCTTCAAACTTTTCGAGGAATGCACGGGCGTCACGATCAACTACGAGGGATCCCGGGAATTCGAAACCTTTCTTCCCGTCAAGATCGACGCCGACGCTCCACCGGACATCGCCTATTTCCCGCAACCCGGCCTGCTGAGGAGCCTCATCGCCCGTTTCCCGGGCAGGATCAAGGAGGTGCAGGGGCAGGCCCTGGCCAACCTCGAAGCAAACTACCGGGACATCTGGAAGGAATACGGCTCCGTTGACGGCAAGGCCTACGCGGTTCCCGTGGGGGCCAGCGTGAAATCCTTCGTCTGGTACTCCCCGCGCGCCTTCGCCGAGAACGGCTACCAGATTCCCCGGACCCTGGACGAACTGACCGCCCTGACCAAGAGGATCTCCGAGGATCACCCGGATGCCAAACCCTGGTGCGCCGGGATCCAGGCCCACAACGGAACCGGCTGGCCGGCCACCGACTGGCTCGAGGACATGCTGCTGCGCACCGCGGGCCCGGACGTCTACGACCAATGGGTTTCCCATCAGATTCCGTTCAACGATCCCCGGGTGGTCGTGGCCCTGGACCGGGTGGGAGACATCCTGAAGAACGACGCCTACGTAAACGGTGGGCTGGGAGGCGCGAAATCCATAGCCACCACCTCGTTCACCACCGCCGGCCTGCCGATACTGGAGGGCTCCTGTTTCCTGCACCGCCAGGCGTCCTTCTACCAGGTCAACTGGCCCGCCGACAAGGAAATCACGGAGGACGGTGACGTGTTCGCCTTCCGCCTGCCCGGCACCGCTGAAACGGATCCGCCCGCCATCGTGGGAGGGGAGTTCGCCGCCGCGTTCAGCGATCGCGAGGAGGTGAGGGCCTTCCAGGCCTATTTGACCTCCCCCGAGTTCAGCAACGCGAAGGCGAAGGTCACGGGACCGGGTTGGATCTCGGCCAACAAAAAACTGGATCCATCCAATCTGTCCTCCCCCGTGGACAGGCTTTCCTACGAGTTGGTCACCAGCGACAGCAGCGTTCTCCGCTTCGACGCCTCGGATCAGATGCCGGGCGCCGTTGGAACCGGGAGCTTCTGGGTGGGAATGACTGACTGGGTCTCCTCGGAGAAGTCCTCGCAGGAAGTGCTGACCGAGATCGAGAACTCCTGGCCGAAGAACTGACCGGCCGCACCAGTGCAACCATGCCCCGGCCGGTAGGCTGATCATCACCATGACCGCTCATCCCGCACGCCCGGGGGCCCTTCCCGCCACCGTATCGTCGGCTCGCACCCGGGCCGCCATCCTGAAACGACTGCGCGCCGCCACCGCGACCATGAACACCGCAACCCTGAGGGCCCTGGAGGCCCGTCACGCATGGTTCGGGGAACTCGACGCCGAATCCCGGTCGTGGATCAGCGTGCTGGCCCGAAGCGGCATTGATGGTTTCGTGAACTGGGTCAGCGGCTCCACCTTCTCCTTCGAGTCGATCTTCGATTCCGCTCCCAGCGCACTCGCGGGACGCATCTCCCTGCGACAGACCGTCGACCTGGTGCGCACCACCACCGATGTCGTCGAGGAGCAGATCCAGCTCCTCCTGCCGCGCGCGGACCGGCAACCCTTGCTACTGGGGATAGTGCACTACTCCCGGGAGATCGCGTTCGTGGCGGCCGCGGTCTACGCCCGCGCCGCGGAGGCGCGGGGGGCCTGGGACTCACGCATCGAGGCGATGATCGTCGACGCGGTGGTCCGGGCCGAGACCGACGAATCCGTGACCTCCAGGGCGTCGACCCTCGGCTGGGACTCCGAGGCACCCACGATGGTGGTCATAGCGGGCGCCCCCAAGAACCTGCGGATCGACGAGCTGCGCCGGGCATCCGCACGGCTCTCCCTGGACATGCTGGCAGCCCCCCAGGGGGAGCGTCTCGTGTGCATCTTCGCGGGCGAGACCCTGACCGACCCGGCCAAGGCATCTGCCCTGGTGACCAAACTCGAACCGTATTTCGCTCCCGGCCCGGTGGTGATCGGCCCGCTCGCCGAGGGACTCCGCGGGGCCCCCGCCTCCGCCAGGTCGGCCGCTTCCGGGTACCGGGTCGCCCGGGCGTGGTCCGAGGGCCCCAGAACCCTGCTGTCGAATGATCTGCTCCCCGAACGGGCCCTCGCGGGCGACGGGCACGCCCGCAGGACCCTGGCCCGAGACATCTTCGGCCTCCTGAAGGGTTCCAAGGAACTGCTCGAAACCTGTGTCGGGTTCCTGGATGCAGGATCGTCGATGGAGGCCACCGCCCGGGCCATGTTCATCCATCCCAACACCGTCCGCTACCGTCTGCGGCGGATCCAGGACGTGACGGGATACAACCCGACGGATGCGCGGGAGGCCTATGTGTTGAGGCTGGCGATCACTCTGGGACGTCTCCAGGAGTGAACCCGGACACCGCCACCTGCCGGATCCGGTTTTGTAGGAACCCAACAAGCCCTCCCGAGTCATTTTCGTCACCTTCGCAGCCGCACGCTTCATCGGTGAAAGGGCAGAGTTGGGGACGTGCTAGCTATCGTCGCGCCAGGTCAGGGCGCCCAGAATCCCGGATTTCTCGCCGCCTGGTTGGAGGAGTCCAGCTTCAGGACCCGCCTCGAGTGGCTGAGCGCCGTCGCCGACATTGACCTCGTGGCCCATGGAACCACCTCGGATGCGGAGACCATCCGGGACACCGCGGTGGCGCAGCCCCTGCTGGTCGCATCCGCACTCGCCACCGCCGAACAGCTGTGCCCCGCCATCCCCGGGATCGCCGGTGTGGTCGCCGGGCATTCCGTGGGCGAACTCGCCGCCGCGGCCATGGCGGGGGTGATCTCCGTCGAATCCGCGATGGTGCTGGTCCGGGAACGCGGCCGCAGCATGGCAGCAGCTTCTGCCGTCACACCCACCTCGATGACCGCCGTGATCGGTGGGGACCGGGAAGAGGTGCTGGCAGCCATCCAGGCCGCGGGCCTGACCCCCGCCAACAACAACGGTTCCGGTCAGATCGTCGCTGCCGGCACCAAGGAGCAGCTGGCCACCCTGGCCGACAACGCCCCCCGCCGCGCCCGCCTGATCCCACTCAGCGTCGCCGGGGCCTTCCACACCCATCACATGGCCCCCGCCGTGGCCCGCCTGGAAGCGCTGGCGGCCGCCGTGCCCACCGAGGATCCCCGCACCGGCCTCCTCAGCAATGCCGATGGAACGGTCGTGACCTCGGGACGCGAGTACCTGGAGCGGCTGGTCCGGCAGGTGGCCAACCCGGTTCGTTGGGACCTGTGCATGGAGACCATGTCGGAGCTCGGCGTCACCGGAATCCTCGAACTCACCCCCGCGGGTACCCTGACGGGTATCGCAAAACGCAACCTCAAGGGCGTCGAGTTGTTCAATCTCAACACACCGGACCAGCTGGGAGAGGCCCGCGCCTTCTGCGAGGCCCACTCGACCAAGGCCTGAAACCCTTACCCCCTGCTTCACCGAACCGCCCGAAAGGCCGCGACATGACACTGACCTCCTCCACCGGCAGCCGCCACGCCCGCATGCTGAGCGTCGGCGGCTACCGCGGTTCGCGAGTCGTCAACAACGACGAGATGTGCACCATCATCGATTCCACCCCCGAGTGGATCGAGCAGCGCACCGGCATCCAGGAACGTCGCTGGGCGACCGATGAGGAGACCCCCCTGTTCATGGCGGTGGCCGCGGCACGCAAGGCCATTGACCGCGCCGGACTGGAACCTTCCCAGATCAACGGGATCATCTGTGCCACCGTTTCCCATTTCCAGCAGTCCCCCTCACTGGCCGTCTACGTCGCCCACGAACTCGGCCTGAGCGCCGGTCCGGTCGCCTTCGACATCTCGGCGGCGTGCGCCGGTTTCTGCCACGGAATCAGCATCGCTGAATCACTTGTCCGCTCCGGGACCGCCACCAACGTTCTGGTCATCGGCGTCGAGACCCTGAGCCGCATGGTCAACCTGGAGGACCGCAGCACCGCGTTCCTGTTCTCCGACGGCGCCGGGGCCGCCATCGTCGGTCCCAGCGACGAACCCGCCCTCGGCCCCGTGGTCTGGGGTTCCGACGGTTCCCAGGCCCTCACCATCCAGATCCAGGACTGGGTCGACGTGACCGACCCCGAGCAACGGATGCCCCTGATCAGCATGGACGGGCGTACAGTGTTCCGCTGGGCCACCACCTACATAACGGACAAGGCTCTCGAAGCCGTGAGGGCCGCCGGGATCACCCCCGAGGAACTGGATGTATTCATTCCCCACCAGGCCAACAACCGAATCACAGATTCGATGCTGCGCCACCTCAAACTGCCCGAGAAGGTGGTGGTGTCCCGCGACATCAGACACATGGGCAACTCGTCGGCGGCATCCATTCCGCTGGCGATGGAGGCCCTGCTCGAATCGGGTGAGGCCAAGTCCGGGCAAACCGCCCTGATCATCGGTTTCGGCGCCGGGCTCGTTTTCGCGGGCCAGGTCGTCACTCTTCCATGAACCAACCAGCAATCAACCAACTAGGAGAAAACAATGGCAAGCACTGAAGAGATCCGCTCCGACCTCGCCGAGATCGTCAACGACGTGGCCGGCGTGGCCTCGGAGGACGTCCAGCTGGACAAGTCCTTCGTCGACGACCTGGGTGTCGACTCCCTCTCCATGGTGGAGATCATCTACGCGTGCGAAGACAAGTTCGGCATCTCGATCCCCGACGAGGATTCCAAGAACCTGAAGACCGTGGGTGATGCGGTCGCCTACATCGAGCGCGCCCAAGCCTGAGGCCGAACCGGTGGGGGGCGGCGACTGCCGTCCCCCACCATCTTCCATTCACGAGAAAACCTTCAGCCCCCAGGAGTTCAACATGACCGAGGTAGTCATCACCGGTTTTGGTGCGTTCACCCCGCTCGGCGTAGACGCCCCCAGCACCTGGGAGGCCATGCTCGCCGGCCGCTCCGGTGTTCACACCCTTCCCTACGAGTGGGCGAAACCGCTGCCCGTCACCTTCGCCGCCGAGGCGGCCGGTGACCCGACCGAGAAACTCGACCGCGTCGCGGCCCGTCGTCTCGACCGGAGTTCACAGCTCGCCATGGTCGCCGGCCAGGAGGCGTGGCAGGACGCCGGGTTCGGGCTCGGCGAGGACAATTCCTTGGATCCGGATCGGCTCGCAGTGTGCGTGGGAACCGGTATCGGCGGTCTGCACTCCCTCCTCGACAACTGGGACGTCCAGAAGGAGAAGGGGCTGCGCAGGGTCTCTCCCTTCACCATTCCCATGCTCATGGCGAACGCACCCGCCGCCAACCTGGGCCTGAGCTTCGGTGCCGCCGCCGGTGTTCACGCGCCCGTCAGCGCCTGCGCCTCGTCGAACGAGGCCATCTCCCTGGGGCTCGACCAGATCCGGCTGGGCCGCTGCGACATCGCGGTCGTCGGGGGGTCGGAGGGTGTCGTCCATCCGCTGCCCATCAACGCCTTCGCCCAGATGCAGGCCCTGAGCCGCCGCAACGACGACCCGGAGCACGCCTCACGTCCCTGGGACACCGGCCGCGACGGATTCGTCCTCGGCGAGGGTTCCGTGATCATGGTCATCGAAACCCTCGAACACGCCCGCGCACGGGGGGCACGCATCTACGGCACCCTCGCCGGGGCCGGGATCAGCAACGACAACCACGACATGGTTCAGCCCGAACCGACCGGTAGGGGCCAGTCCACCGCGATGCTCAAGGCCCTCCAGGCGTCGGGGCTCCAGCCCGGTGACGTCAAGCACATCAACGCCCACGGCACCTCCACCCCGCAGGGTGATCTCACCGAGGCCAGTTCCATCGCGACCGCCCTCGGTTCCGCCGTGGACGGGTGCATCGTGACCTCCACCAAGTCGATGAGCGGTCACCTGCTCGGCAGCGCGGGTGCCCTGGAAACCTTCGCGACCGTGATGGCCCTCAGGCACCGGATCGTGCCCCCGACCATCAACATCGAGAACCTGGAACCCGGACTCCCGATCGACATCGCGGTGAACGAACCACGCAGGCTTCCCGACGGCGATCTCGCGGCCCTGAACAATTCCTTCGGTTTCGGGGGCTCCAACGTCGCCGTGACCGTGACCAACGCCAACATCACCGACTGACGCACCGGGTCGGGGGTGCGCCGGGCATCACCGACCAGCGGTCGTCACACGACCTGGTGGAGCCACCGGATCGGGGCGTCCTCCGAGCCGTACCGGAATTGTTCGAGTTCCTCATCCCAGGCGGTCCCGAGGAGTCTTTCCATGGCTTGGTGGACGCTCATGCCCTTGGCGGAGGCGGTGTCGAGGGCATGACGGATGCGGTCCTCGGGAACCAGGATGTCGCCGTGCACCCCGACCGTGGCGGCGAACGGACCCAGTGAAGGGGTGTAGCAGTAGCGGGTTCCCTCGGCCCCGAGCATGGCTTCCTCGGTCACCTCGAAGCGGATGCGACCGAATTCGGCGAAACGGGATGCGAGCCTCGCTCCTGAACCGGTGGGCCCGGCCCACGAGAGTTCGGCCCGGTGAGAACCGGGTTCGGCGTTCTGCTCGCTCCACTGCCAGCTGAGTCCCGCGCCGAGAACCGAGGCGGCTGCCCATTCCAGATGCGGGCACAACGCAACCGGGGTGGAGTGGATGAAGATCATCCCCCGCGCCCCGGGCAGGCTCTCGGTGGCCGTGCAAACGTTCATGTTGTTCTCCTGGGTCTCGGCTGGATTGCCTTCCCCTGCGATCCGCTTCAAACTCCAGGCGAGGTCAATTGTGCTACAGCTACGGAAAAGGCACAAACAATGGACGATGGGGCCGGCCATAAACTGGGGCCATGCAGCGCATGTCAATTGAACAGGCCCTCGTGGGCACGGAGTCCATCCGTCAGGTCCGGGCCAGCGGGGACGGGGTGTTCTGGCTGGCGGGGATCGCCGCCGAGGATGGCCGGGTGACCGTCCGGCGTTGGCGGGAAGGCGAGATCACCGAGATCACCCCCGGTTTCAACGTGCGTTCCCGGGTCATGGAGTACGGCGGGGGCGCCTACGCGGTGGCCGACGCCCTGGTGGCGTGGTGCGACGATTTCACCAAGCGGGTGTGGCTCCGGGACGGGGACACCACCCGTCCCCTGACCCCCGGGAGCACCAGGTTCCGATACGGCGGGCTGACCCTGGATCCGCAACGCCGGCTGCTTCTCGCGGTCCGTGAGGATCACGACGCGACCCCCGAGGAACGCAGCGAGATCGTCGCCCTGGACCTGGATTCCGGCAATGCCGAAGGGGGTCGCGTTCTGGTGACCGGCGCCGATTTCTACGCGGGCCCGGTGGTCCGCGACGGGCGGCTCGCCTGGTTCCAGTGGATGCACCCGAACATGAGCTGGGACGAGGCATCGGTGTGGGTCACGAACCTCGACGATCCCGGGTGCCTCGACAGGATCCACGGGAGCTCCGGGACCAGCGCGCAACACCCGGTCTGGCTCGGGGACGGCTCCCTGGCCTGTGTCACGGACAAATCCGGCTACTGGAACTGGGTGGTGCACCACTTCGATGGGATGTCGACCTGGCGCACCCCTCACGACTGCTCGATTCCCGTGTGGGTGCTGGACACCCCACCCGCCTGCGCCGTGGGGGATGACATGCTGGCGACGGTTCAGATCGCCGACGGGCGCGGTGCGCTCGCGATGTGGCATCCGCGCGGCGGCGAGGTCACCCACCCGCTTCCCGGGACGGCCATGATCGAGTCCTTGGCCTCCTTCGGGCAGGATCTGTTCGCGATAGCGGAATGGGATGACCGCCCGGCCTCCCTGGTGCGCATCTCCCCCACCGGGAAACGAACCGAAATCGTGGCCCCCGAACCGCTGGCGGACCTGAGCCGGCCCGCTTGTCGCTGGGCCGAGGGGCCCGCGGGGCCGGTGCAGTCCTGGTTCTACCCGGTTCCCGGAGTCGATGCGGCAGCGCCCATGCTCGTGCTCACCCATGGTGGCCCCACGTCCGTTCACCATCCGAGCTTCGACAAGATGATCCAGTTCTGGGTGTCCCGTGGATTCGCCGTGCTGGATGTGAACTACTCGGGTTCCACCGGTTTCGGCCGCGCCTACCGGGACCGGTTGAAGGGACAGTGGGGCGTCCTGGATGTCGCCGACGTGGTGGCCGCGGCCCGCGAGGTGTGCCGGGCCGGGCTGGCGGATCCTGGGCGTGTGGCCATCGCCGGTGGCAGCGCGGGCGGCTACACCACCCTGCAGGCCCTGGTGACCAGCGATTTCTTCGCCGCCGGTATCAGTTCCTACGGCATCGGGGATCTTCGGACTCTCGTCGAGGAAACCCACAAGGCGGAATCCCACTACACCTTCGCCCTGGTCGCTCCGTGGCCGGAAGAAGAGCGGGTCTACCGGGAACGTTCCCCGATAACCCAGCTTGACCGGCTGAACGCCCCCATGCTGATCCTGCAGGGCCTGGAGGATCGCGTCGTGCCACCCGGGCAGGCCTTCGACATGGCGGAGGCGGTGCGAGCCAAGGGTCTTCCCCTGGCGCTGGTCACTTTCGAGCACGAAGGCCACGGTTTCCGTTCGCTCGCGGCCCGCGAGCAATCGCTGAAGTCCCAGCTGTCCTTCCTGGAACAGGTTTTCGGCCTGCCGCTCAGCGAAGACATTCCCGTCCTGCCGATCGAGAACCTCAAACCCTGAGGGAACCCGATCAGGGCCAGCGGGCCCCGAGGGAGATCACGCCCATGGCGGCGAGGACCGCGAAGATTATCGCCAACCCCGCGTACTGGTCCGTGACCTCCATTGGAACCAGTTCGTAGCCCAGGTCGGAGGAGATCGCCCGGTAGATCTCGCTGAGTTCACCCGCCGACTCGGCCGAGAATTTCTTGCCCCCGGAGTTCTCCGCGACCACGTAGAGCTCGTGATGGTCCACGGCCACCCGTTCCCGCCTGCCGTTGGCCTCGACGTAGCCGTCCTGGGTTCCGTAGGCGATGGTGTGGATGGGGACCCCCAGCTGCTTCGCCTGCTGGGCCGCCGTGGCCGAATTCCGCCCCAGGTTTGATGCACCGTCCGAGAGCAGCACTATTGCTGCCGGGGCCGTTTCGTCGGGATGATCGGGATCCGGTGGCACCAGTTTCAGTGCGTCGAGGCTGGTGTAGATCGCCTCTCCGATCGCGGTGGAGGGAGCCATCTGGATGCCGTCTATGGCGCGGTTCAGCACCCCCCGGTCCACGGTCGGGGGAACGTTGACGCTGGCGGTTCCAGCGAAGGTGACCAGTGCGACGTTGAAACGCTCCGGGAGGCTTGCGATGAACTTCTTGGCCGATTCCTTGGCGGCCTCGAGCCGGTTGGGGGCCACGTCCTCGGCCTCCATGGACCAGGACACGTCTATCGTGACCACGATGGTGGCCCGGTCCCTCGCCTGACGTCCGTAGTCCTTCGGCATCGCCCAAGCGACCACCAGCGAGGCGAGGCTGAGCAACGCCAGCAGCACGGCGCCGTGACGTTTCCAGGCCGCGTCCTTGGGGATGACGAATCTCAGCCGCGAATTCGGGGTCCGCGACTGGGGAATCCGATTGGCCAGGTACCAGTAGACCCCCGCGATGGCGGGGATCAGCAACAGCGCCCACAACCGGGTGGGCTGCATGAACTCGAGCACCAGTGTCGTCATCGGGGCCACCTCGCAGCCATCATCACTGCCCCCAGCGCGGCCACCACCGCAAAACCGAGCGCCCCGAACGCGTACTGCGCGGTCACCGGTTTCTTCACCTCTTCCGTGCCCACCGATGAACCGATCTTCTTGTAGGCGTCCTTCAGGCTGTCCGCGCTGTCCGCGGAAACCGATTCCCCGCCCGTGGTCGCGGAGATCGACCGGAGAATCTCGTTGTCCGGGGCGACGTTGTATCGTTTCCCTTCCAGATCCACGTATCCGTTCTCGGTTCCATAGGCGATGGTGAACACCGGCACCCCGGCCTCCTGCGCACGGCTCGCGCTTCCAGCGGGTTCCGTACCCGAGGTGTTCCCGCCATCACTCAGCATCACGATCATGGCCGGGGCGGGGTCGGAACCGTCCTCGGGGGCGGGGGCTTCGCTGATGGCCTTGAGTGCCTGGTCCAGCGCGTCCCCGATTGCGGTGCCCTCCTTGAGCTCCAGGGTGTCGACGGCCCTGATCAGCGCGCCCCGGTCCGTTGACGGGGGCATGATCATTGAAGGGGAACCGTTGAGCGAGACCAGGGCGACGTTGTAGGAGTCGGGTAGCGCGTCAACGAACTGTTTCGCCGCGGCCTTTGCCGCGTCCAGCCGGTTCGGGTCGACGTCGGTTGCCTGCATGGAAAGCGATGTGTCTATCACCATGATCACGGTGGCCCGTTCCCGCGGGACCTTCTCCGTTCCGAGCGGCTGGGCCCACGCCAGGGTCAGCGCCACCAGGGAACACAGCGACATGAAAACCGCCAGGTGCCGTGTCCAGCGGCGCTGGGAACCGATCACCCGGCCCAGCACCCCGGTGTTGGTGAAACGCAGCGAGGTCCGCCCCTTGAGACGCATCAACACCAGGTAGGCGATGATCAGCGCGGGCAGAACCAGCAGCGCCCACAATCGTTCGGGGGTCTTGAACGCCAACCAGTCCATCATCGGCTCACCCCCTGCGGCGGTGCGTGAAGGACGCTGGCGACCCGCCGGTATCCGAGGACGAAACGCGCGATGTCGGCTACCCAGTCACGGTCCGTGCGCAGCTGGATGTGTCCCGCCCCCGCGCGCCTGAGCGCCACCTTGATTCGTTCACGCTGCGCACGGGACGCGTCGTCCATCCGCTGGCGCGCGACCGGATCGGAGGTGTTGATGTAGCGCAGGAAGGGGGTTTCCGGGTCGCGGATCAGCATCTCCCCGACATCGGGGAACTCCAGTTCGTGTCGGTCAACCACCTCGACGCACAGCACCTGGTTGCGAACCGCCAACCTCCTGATCGCCCGTTCCCAGGCCGGTGGCCGGTCCGGGTCCAGTTCGGCCTCGCCCGCGGTCAGGAAATCCGAGACCACCACCCGCATGCCGCGGCGGCGCTGGGAACGTGCCATCTGTTCGATCCCGTCCACCAGTTCCAGGTCACCGGGGGCGTTGTCGGGGACGATGGGTTCGGTGAGCATCTGCCGCAGCATCCCGTACAGCGCTGTCCGGCCCGAACGGGCGGGCAGTCTCTTGATGCGGTCGGGAAGCATCATCAGCCCGCCGAACCGGTCCCCCATCCGCTGGCTGAGGAAACCGATCGTCGCGATGGCCGCGATGCCCAGGTCCCGTTTGGTGATGCCATCGGTCCCCCAGTTCATCGACGGGGTCACGTCCAGCAGCCCCCAGACCTCGAGTTCACGGTCGGCAATGGTGTCGCGGACGTGGGGAACCGTGGTGCGCGCGGTGACTGCCCAGTCCATCATCCGGACATCATCCTGGCCCGGCTGGTAGGGGCGGGCGTCATTGGTGTCGGAACCCGGTCCGGGGAGCAGACCCAGATGGTCTCCGTGCAGGAAACCCTCCAGGCGACGCACGACCGCGAGTTCCAGGCGCCGCAAGGCGGCTTCCGGGGCCAGTTTGGCCAGCGGGATGGTGGGGCCGCTCGGTGTGTGCAGCACGGAGACGGCGGCCCCGGGATCGTGGGGCGCCTGATCCGCCGGCGCGAAGGATGGGGAGGACAAGATGCCCTCAGGCATGACCGGGCTGGTAGCCGTGCTGCTGGTGGCGCTGCTGGCGTGACTGGTCGTTCCACACCGGGGTGGGTGCCGGAACCATGGCCAGTATGCGGTCCACCACGTCGGTGGTCATGACGTTGTCGGCCACCGCGTCGAAACCGAGCACGATGCGATGGGACATGACGTCGCGGGCCACCGCCTGCACGTCGGTGGGGAGCACGTAGTCACGGCCGTTGATAAGAGCCAGGGAACGCGACGCGGCCACCAGGCCGAGCGTGGCGCGGGGGGAACAGCCGATCTGGATCACCGGCTCCAGGTCCGGCATCCCGAAATCTGCGGGGTTCCGGGTGGCCAGTACGAGGCGCACGATGTACTCGCTGACCAGGTTGTGGACGAAAACCTTGGAAGCCATGTCCTGCAGGTGGCGCACCAACTCGGGGTTCAGCACCTGCTCCGCCTGCGGAGGTTTGATGCTCATCCGCCTGAGGATCTCGAATTCCTCGTTGCCCTTCGGGTAGGGCACGTCCACCTTCACGAGGAAACGGTCCCGCTGAGCCTCGGGAAGCGGATAGACACCCTCGGACTCGATGGGGTTCTGGGTTGCGATCACGATGAACGGTTCGGGCGCCGGGTAGGTCCTGCCGCCGATGGAGACCTGTTTCTCGGCCATCAACTCAAGCATCGCGGACTGCACCTTCGCGGGTGCCCGGTTGATCTCGTCGGCCAACACGAAGTTCACGAAAACCGGTCCGAGCTCGATCTCGAAGGATTCAGAACTGGCGGAATAGATGCGGGTTCCGACGATGTCGGAGGGAACCAGATCCGGGGTGAACTGCACCCGGGCGAAATCCCCTCCGACGACTGTCGAGAAGGAACGTACCGCCAAGGTTTTCGCCACGCCCGGCACACCTTCGAGAAGGCAGTGTCCCTTCGCCAGAAGAGCCACCATCAACTGCTGGACCATGTGTTCCTGACCGACGATCACCCGCTGCACCTGGCTGATGGCCACGCCCAGCAGGCGGGCGGCGTCGGCAACGGTGGTGGGCAGGGATGGCTGCGCGCTGGGGGTAGTCAACTTGGAGTCTCCTTGAAACGATCGCGCACCACGATACCGCGCCCGTCGAGCAGGACCGAGATGTGATGTCCGCGGGCGGGAGGACCTTGCAATGTGATGTCATAGTCCTTGATGACTCAGCCACCAGATCCCATACCCGAATACGCGGAGCACCATCCTCTTCTCCCGGAGGACCCGGTGCGTGTTGGTGATTTCTGGATCGACTCACGCCTCACGGAGAGCCCGGCGGGTGTCGTCTACTGCGCGCACGCGGACGGCTCGGATCCGGTGATGCTGATTCACCTGCGCGACGGGGCCGCCTCGGATCCCGCGGCGCGGGCACGTTTTTCCGGTGAGATCAACGCCATGCACATCGACACCGTCGTGGCCCGTGGCGGTCAGGACCAGGATGAAGGGCGCATGGCGGTGCGTTTCCGGGATGAGGACGACGACCCGATCGTCGCCTCCCACCGTCCCCTCGCCCCATGGGTGGCCCTGGCCTTCTCCGGTTCCCCCGGGGCCGTGGCCGAGGCGCAACGGGTGCTCGCCGCAGTCGATCTCGTGCACACCCCCCAGCTCGGTTCCCCCGCGGGACCGGATTTCCAAATGCACTGGTGGCAGAACATTCGCCCGGGAACGTGGCGGATGTGGCCGCTTCCCTGGCCGGGCCGCAAGGACCGGGCCGGCTGGCTCAGCCTGTTCACGTCCTTCCTGCTGATGTTGCTGATCGCCTCGGTCGCGGTGCTGTTGGCGATCCTGGTGTTCCAGAACCAGCAGAAGGTACCTCCGCCCGCCCCCGTACCGAGTTCCACTTCCACTTCCGAGGGCGGGTCCCCCAGCCCGTCCTCCGGGGAGCCCTCCTCGGGGGAACCCTCGGAATTGGAGAGCCGCAGCGACACCCCGTCGATGGAGCAGCCCTCGGGTGATTCCTCGGGCCCGGGCAGCCCGAGTCCCGAACGCAAGTTGTAACCGGCCGTCTTCACACCCGTCGCATCCGCGGAACACAGGCAACGTACAAGTTGGCCCGGCTGAATGGTGATCGCCCTGAGGAAAACTCCTCTCCACCGATCGACAAGGCCAGCACATGCAATTCCTGCCCTACCTAGCCAATATCGTCGCGATCTGCGTTCTCGTCTTCGCCATCTACCTGCCACGGCATCACCGTCGTGATCTGGCGGTTGCCTATCTGGGTGTCAACATCGGCGTCATGGCGGTTTCCATCGGGCTGCTGAACAGCGCCGTGGCAGCAGGGCTCGGCTTGGGCCTGTTCGGGGTGCTGTCAATCATCCGGCTTCGGTCCGATGAACTGGCCCAGCACGAGGTGGCCTACTACTTCAGTTCGCTCGCGCTCGGCCTGCTGGGTGGGATCGGGGGCTCCACCACCACCTATGCGACGATGGCCCTCATCGTGATCGTCCTGGCCTTTGCCGACTCCTCCCGGTTCCGGACAGGGGTCAAACGCGAGGTCGTGAACCTCGACCGGGCGATCACCGATCCCGAGGAACTCCGCTACGAGCTGGCGACCCGTCTCGGGGGCCGGATGCTCGGGGTGAACGTCCAGCAAATCGACTTCGTCGCCGACACCACCCTCGTCGAAGTTCGCTACGCCCCGGGGGCCGGTCTCCCGGTCACCGAGAGGACGGAGGTGCTGCGATGAGCCTGAGCGATCTCGCCTCGGTTCACCTCGACGAACTCAACGCGGTCGCGGAGTTCATGAGCCGGGTGGACCGCAAGTATCCGCTGCACCAGCGCGCCGCCGAGGCGATACTCGATTCCCTGCCGACCGGCACCAGGGTCCTGGACATCGGGGGAAGGACGGAGTTCGGATACACCTCCGTCTATTTCGACACCACGGCCCGCGACTCCTATCTGATGGCCGCGCGGGGCCGCCCGCACCGGTTCAAGGTGAGGGTCCGCCACTACCGGGACTCCGACGAGGCCTTCCTGGAGGTCAAGACCCGGCGCGGCGGCAGCACCGTCAAGGAACGCATCCCCCACGATCCGGCGGCGCTGTTCGAGATCGCGCCAACACAGTACGGCTTCATCAACGACCGCCTCACCGCCGGTGGGATTCACGGGATCCGCCCGCAGTGGCTGAGACCGAGCCTGGAAACCAGCTACCTGCGTGCCACGCTGCTCACCTCCGACGGCCGGGCCCGGCTCACCCTGGACCGGGAGATCGTCTGGGTGGACAACGGCCACAGCCTGCGGGTTCCCCGGCTGGCGATCATCGAGACCAAGTCGGGGTCGGCCCCCAGTTCTGCGGACCGGACCCTCTGGCACCACGGATACCGCCCGCAACGGATCTCCAAGTACGCCACCGGTCTTGCCGCCCTGCATCCCGAACTACCCGCGAACCGCTGGCACCGGGTACTGAACCGACATTTCTGACCAACGAGACCACCGAAGGAACGAACACGAAAATGCGAAAGCTCAAACTCGGACTCGCCTCGCTCGCGGCAGTCGCCGTCCTCGCCGGCTGCACCGAGAACACGATTTCCGACGCGAACACCTACGCGGACACCTCCGGCGATGCCCCGTCATCGTCTCGGGTGGAACCGTCAATGTGGAGGCCACCGGGGACGGCATCAAATCCGACAACGAGACCGACGCCGACCGTGGCTACGTTCTGATCGAGAACGGAACCGTCAACATCACATCCGGGGATGACGGCATCAAGGGGTTCAACGATGTCGCGATATCGGGAGGTGCCGTCACCGTCTCCGACTCCCTGAAGGCCATCAAGACCCAGACCCTCGTGATCTCGGGGGCAGCGTCGTGGTTCTCGGACCCACCATGGGGGAAACGGCTCGGTCGACGTGCAGTCGGGGTTGACCATCACCGGCGGCGAGCTCTGGGCGATCGGGGCCTCCGGCATGGCCGAGTCCCCCTCCGAGAGCTCCACCCAGGCATTCGTGTTCACGAACCTGAACGGCAGCTCCACCGGTGAGGTCTCCATCGCGGATTCCAGCGGGAATGCGATAGCCACCCAGGCCTCCTCCAAGCAGTACTCCTCGGTGCTGTACTCCGGCCCCTGCCATCTCGGCGGACGGCACCTACGAGATCCTGCTGGGCGGCAAATCGGCGGGCACGGTCCCCGCCAACCAGTACGCGACCGGCATGGGTTCCGGCCCGGGCGGCGGGCAGCCCGGCGCGGATCAGCGAAGAAGCCGGCCCGGCAGTTGACCCCGGTGAACACCGGTAGCCTGATGGCATGAAACCGGCCCTGATCGCCACGGACCTGGACGGCACCTTCCTGGGTGCGAACGCCGTCCTCCTCCAGTCAAACCTGGCGGCGGCGCGACGATCCATCGAGGAGGGTGTC
Source organism: Arachnia sp. (assembly GCF_057238465.1). NCBI lineage: Bacteria > Bacillati > Actinomycetota > Actinomycetes > Propionibacteriales > Propionibacteriaceae > Arachnia > Arachnia sp. Next base: position 22,472 of record NZ_DBHHFZ010000002.1, on the reverse strand, counting down.
GTATTCGTGATCGCCACGGGCAGACCCAGGCGCTGGCTCGACGTCCTGACGGAGCTGCGTGACCTGGATCCCGTGGTGATCTCCAGCAACGGGGCGGCCGTCGGCCGGCTGGCGAGGCCCCGTCCCGACTTGATCCACCCGATCGAACCGGAGCGGGCCCTGACCTTCGCGGCCGCGCTGCCGCCGGAACTCGAGGTTTCGTTCGCGGTGGAGTACGAACAAGGATGGGGTCGCGAACCCGGCTACCCGGCGGGGCTTTTCTCCGGGGCCGACCATGTGGCCGACCTCACGGACCTGCTGGTGGCCGCCCCGATCATCAAGGTGCTCGCCCACACCCGCCGAGCCGACACCCACACCTTCTCCCCCGTGGCCGTCGCCGCCGCGGGTGAGATTCTCCAGGCCACCTTCTCCTGGCAGGACGCGTACGGCACCGTCGAACTGTCGGCGCCGGGCGTCACCAAGGGCACCGCCCTGGCGAGGCTGCTGGAGGAGGTCGGTATCGATGCGGCCGACGCGGTCGCGTTCGGGGACATGCACAACGACCTGGGAATGCTGGAGCTGGTGGGCCGGGGCTACGTCATGGCGAACGCCGATCCGTGCCTGCTCGGCCGGGGGTTCACCCAGATCGGCCCCAACCACGAGGGGGCCGTCGGCGAACAGATCCTGCGCCTGCTGGATGCGTGACCCGCATCACCCAGCGTCCCCGGGGTGGGTGGTCATGACACCGGGGACTGCCCGCTCCCGGAGCCGTCCCCGGTGTTCTCACTTCGTCGCCGCGTCGATGGCGGCCCAGTCCAGGCCCGCCGGGGCGAGGGCCGCGACGCCGGCCAGCAGACCCAGGCGTGCCGCCCTCAGCCCGGGTTCCTTCGCCATCACCAGGGTGTCGTTGAAGAACCGGGCGATGGGGTCGACCAGGTCCTTCGCCGAGGTTGCGAAACCGGAGACGGATTCGCAGGGTTTCCTGTCCGCAATGGCCTCGGCGAGGGCCTTCTCCGCGTCGTCGACCAGGGCCGCCGGATCGAACCCCGGGGTGGTGCCCGCGGGGAGGATGCGGTGGATCCGCACGATGGCCTCCACGATGGCCCGCCAGCCGGGTTCCCCGAGAAGGGCCTCCAGGTCGTTGGCCTTCGTCTCCGCGTCCGCCGGGTGGGCGGCCGACGGCAGGACCGCGGCAACCATGTCGGCGGAGCGGCCCTCGTCGCGCATCAGCTGGGCATAGCGGCCGACGACGAACTCTTCGGCCGCCGCGATCGCTTCCCGGGAAACCTCGACGCCCTGGGCCCTCAACGCCTCCGCCGCGGCCACCAGGCCGTCTCGCACACCAGTGCCGGCCAGCCCGGGAACCTCACGCAGCACGCGCACCACACCCAGTGCGGCCCGCCGCAGCCCATAGGGATCGGAGGAACCGGAGGGTTTCGCCCCGAGGGCGAACATCGCCATCAGCAGGTCGAACCGGTCCCCCAGGGCCAGCAGGGCGCCCGGGAGCGAGGCCGGGACCGCGTCGGCGGAGGTGTGGGGCTGTTCCATCTCGTGGAGGGCCTCCGCGACCGCGGGGGTCTCGCCCTTGCGGAGCGCGTACTCGCGGGCGACGAAACCGGCGAGGCCGGTCATGTCCGTGACGAGGTTCGTCGCCAGGTCGTACTTCGCCAGTTGCCCGGCGCGTTCCAGGGTCGCGGCCTGCTCCGGGGCGAGCCCCAGCCCCTCCCCCAGCCTGGCGGCCACCGCGGCGATGCGGCGGGCGCGCTGCCCCACCGAACCGAGCCGGTTCTCGAAGGTCAGTTTCTCGAGACCCGGCACGAAGACGTCGACCGATTCAACCTCGAGGTCCTGGTTCCAGAAGAACAGCGCATCCTCGTAGCGGGCCCGCAGCACCGACTCGTTGCCCGCCGCCACCACGGTCTTGTCGCAGGCACCGTTTGCCATGGTCACGAAATACGGCAACAGACGCCCCTCGGCGTCGCGAACCGGCAGGTAGCGCTGATGCTTGGCCATGACGGAGACCAGGATCCGGTCCGGGAGCTCCAGGTAGCGCTCGTCGAAACCGCCCAGCACCCCGAAGGGTTCCTCCACCAGGTTGGTGATCTCGTCAACCAGCGCGGCATTGTCCTTGAAATCGATGAAGCCGCCCACACCGGCCGCCAGTTTCTCCGCCTGATCCACGACCGCCTTCCGGCGCTCCGCGAAACCGAGCGCGATCCGCCCCTCGGCGAGCAGGCCCGGCAGGTCATCGGCGGAGGCGACCTCGTGGAATCCGACAGGAACACCGTCGAAGCGTCTCCCGCTCTCGGCGGATGCCGCGGTGGTGCGTTGCAGATAGGTGCTGCGTCCCGCAACCACCTCGGAGATGCGGGCGGGGACGACCTGTTCCCCCCAGAGCGCCACCAGCCAGCGCACGGCCCGGGAGAAGGACAGCTTCGGATCACACCAGCGCATGTTCTTCTCGGCGCGCAGCCCGGACACGCAGTCCTCGACGATGCCCTTCAACACGTCCAGGGCGTTGCGGCCCGGCGATTCGACGGCAACGCAGGCGTGTTCGGCGCCGTTCACCTCGGCCTTGACGACCTGCTCCAGGGTGACCCCCTGGCCGCGCATGAAACCTTGCAGCGGTTTGGTGGGGTTGCCGTCGGCATCGAAGGAAACCGCCCATTTCGGGCCTTTCCGCAGGTTCGTGGCGTCCGGTTCCCGGGCCGCAACCCCGTCGACGATTGCCACGATGCGCCTGGGGGTGCCGTCGACGCGGATCTCGCCGTGCGCCAGGCGTGAGGCCGCAAGCCCGTTCGTGAGGGTCTTGTTCACCGCCTCGACGGTGGGGCCGACGACGTGCGGGGGAAGCTCCTCCAGGCCGATCTCCAGGGCGAAGGTCCGGGGCCGGTCCGTGGCGGGTTCCTCAATGGCCTCCTCTGGTGTCCCGGTTTTCTTCTCGGTTTCCTTGAGCAGCGGGAAACCCAGCTCGCCTCGCCGTTCCACCCACAGCGCTGCGGTGTCGCGCATCAGACGGCGCATGGTTCTGAACGCCTGGGCGCGTTCCGTGGTGGAGATCGCGCCGCGGGCGTCGAGCACGTTGAAAGCGTGGCTGGATTTGAGGATGTAGGAGTGGGCGGGCACCGGCAGCCGTGCCTCGACCATGCGGGTGGCCTCCGATGCGTAGGCCTCGTAGAGCCGCCGGTTCGTCTCGATGTCGGCGTCGTCCAGGTAGTAGCGACTCATCTCGTACTCCTGCTGGCCGAACGCCTCACCGTAGGTCACGACACCGCCGTCGGCCTTGCGGGCGTAGGCGATGTCCTTGAAGTGGGTGACGCGCTGCTGTGCCATCAGGATGCGTTCGATCCCGTAGGTCAGTTCCACGGGAATCGGGTCGAGATCCTGCCCACCGACCTGCTGGAAGTAGGTGAACTGCGTGATCTCCATCCCGTCGAGCCACACCTCCCAGCCGAGCCCCCACGCACCGATGGCGGGCTGCGCCCAGTTGTCCTCGACGAAACGCACGTCGTGGGCGTCGAGGTCGATCCCGAGGGCCTCCAGCGACCCGAGGTAGAGCTCCTGCGGGTCGCCGGGTTCGGGTTTCAGGATCACCTGGAACTGGGTGTGGGTCTGCAGCCGGTTCGGGTTCTCGCCGTAACGGGAGTCGTCGGGACGCACGGAAGGTTCGACGTATGCGACGTCCCACGGTTCCGGTCCGAGGACCCGCAGCACGGTGGCGGGGTTCATGGTGCCGGCCCCCACCTCCGAGTTGTAGGGCTGCCAGGTCAGGCAGCCGCGCGAGGTCCAGTAGTCGGACAGGATCCGGAGAGCGTCTTGCATCGTCAGCACCGGGCCAGACTACCCGGCAAGCACCTCGCGCAGCACGTCAAGCGGCAGCGACCCGACCGCCAGGGCACGGTCGTGGAAGTCGCGCAGGTCGAAATCCTGCCCGGCCCGGCGGGTCACGTCGTCGCGGATCTGCTCCCAGATCCGCTGGCCGATGAGGTAGCTGGGGGCCTGCCCCGCCCAGCCCAGGTAGCGGTGCAGCTCGAAACGCAGCTGGTTTTCCTCCATGGCGACGTTGTCGCGCAGCAGCTGCCAGCACTTGTCGTAGTCCCAGATACCGCCGCCGTAGCGGTCGAAGGCGGGTTTCCCGAGATGGAGGCCCAGGTCGAGAACGACCCGGGTGGCGCGCAACCGTTGGCCGTCGAGCATCCCGAGGCGCTCCCCCGGGTTCAGGAAACCGAACTCGTCCATGAGACGTTCCGCGTACAGCGCCCAGCCCTCGCCGTGCCCGGAGACCCAGCAGATCAGCGACCGCCAACGGTTCAGGCTCTCCCCCTGGGCGACGGCCTGCCCGATCTGCAGGTGATGCCCGGGCACACCCTCGTGATGGACGGTGGTTTTCTCCTGCCAGGTGGTGAACTCGGTGACCCCCTCGGGAACGGACCACCACATCCGGCCGGGGCGGGAGAAGTCGGCGGAGGGTCCGGTGTAATAGATGCCGCCGGTCGCCGAGGGGGCGATCATGCCCTCGATGGTGCGCACCCTCGGGTCCAGGGTGAAGTACTTCCCGTCCAGGGCCGCGATGGCCTCGTCGGCGGTGCGTTGCATCCACTCCCGCAGTGCCCCGGTGCCGTGCAGCTGGTTCGCGGGGTCGGCGTTCAGCACGGCGATCGCGTCGGCGGTGGTGGCCCCGGGCCCCGCGACCTCGCGGGCGATGGCCTCCTGCTCGGCGGTGATCCTGGCCAGCGATTCAACTCCCCACTCGTAGGTTTCATCGAGGTCGATCCGGGCGCCCAGGAACTCCCGGGAGGCCCGCTGGTAGCGTTCCCGCCCCACCGCATCAGCTTCCCGGGCGACGGGGGCCAGGTCCTGGGTGAGGAACCGGGCCAGGTCCCCGAAGGCGCCGCGGGCGAGCTCCGCGGCCCGTTGCAGCTCGGCGCCGAGTGTTCCCTCCCGCCCGGATTCGGCCACCAGCTGGCGGAATCTCGACTTCTCCCCGGCCAGTTCGGTGGCCTGGGCCGCCACGTCGGTCACTGCGCGGCGGGCCGGGATGATTCCTCGTGCGATGCCCTCGCGCAGGGTCTCGACGTAGCCGCCGACGGCGCGGGACATGCCCGCCATCCGGGATGCGATGTTGCTCCAGTCCTCGTCGGTCCCGGTGGGCATCAGGTCGAAGATGTCCCGCAGCCACTGGACGGGCGAGTCGATGTTGTTGACCGCGGCGAACTGGTCACCTGCCTCAATGCTCTCCAGTTCGAGGCCGAGCCGTTCCGTCATGGCCGCGGCGGTGACCTCGTCGACCGCATCCGTTCTCGGGGTCTCCTCGACCAACCGGAGCGTGCGCCGCAGCTCATCTGCCCAGCGGCCGGTGCCCTCCGGGGAGTAGTCGGGCAGTTCGTGGTCATGTCCCGGCAGACCGATTCCCGTTGCCTCGAGGGGGTCGTGGGCCGCCAAGGCTTCGACATGGGCCTCGGCGACGGCGTCGAGTGGAGTGGATTTGCGCATGCACCCAACCTATCGGGTGATGAGCTGCCCTTTCCGAGTGCTCATCTCCTTGTGGGTGAACACCAGGGCGCGTTGGGCGGCGAAACTGATCGCGAACAACGCGACCTCGGTCAGCAGCTTCGCCACCGCCAGTGGCATGACGATCGACAGGGCCCGCAGCAGCACGTAGTTGGCCGCGAGAATTCCGCAGGCGAGGAGCACGTACCTCAGCGGGGTGCTGCGGTCGCCGTCACGGAACACCGCGTGCCGGTTGAGCAGGTAGTTGACGGTGGCGGACAGCACCCGGGCGGCGATCACGCTGAACAGCAGGTTGTGGGTCGCGGCAACCAGGAGCAGCAGGGCCACGAAATCGACGGCGAACCCGACCAGCGACGAGCCTGCGAAGGCCAGCAACGGCCGGTAGACCCGCCACGAATCCCGGATGGGACGGAAGTGGGAGCTCTTGTTGCCGTGCAGGTAGACGGTTTCGATCTCGGCCTCCCGGATGCTGATGCCTGCTTTCCTGGCCTGGAGCAGCAGGGACAGCTCGTACTCGAAACGCTCCCCCGGGATGGTTCCGAGCCATTCGAGCAGGCTCGGCGGGTAGGCACGCAGCCCGGTCTGGGTGTCACCCACCCGGATCGCGGTCAGGGTCTTGAACAGCCAGCTGGTCACCTTGTTCCCGAAGGCGCTGCGCAACGGCACCCGGCCGGTGAACCGTCTCCCCCCGAGCACCATCTCGCGGGAGCCGACATCGACCTCGCGGGCCACCCGCATGATGTCGGGCACCCTGTGCTGGCCGTCGGAGTCGGCGCAGACGACCACTTCACCGGGGTGGTGCCGCCCGGCGATGGCGAACCCGGTCTTGAGTGCGTGGCCCTTCCCACGATTCTCCGGGTAGCGGTGCACGGTGGCGCCGTGGATGCGTGCCAGGGCGAAGATCTCGTCGTGGTCGGGGCCGGAACCGTCGTCCACCACCAGGACGCTGGGAGAAGCGGGATGGGCCCGTAGCTCACGCACCAGCGCGATGAGCGAGTCGCCGGGTTCGTAGGCGGGAATGAGAACGAGCATGGTTTCACCTTCCGATCCACAGGATGTCGCTGGTGCCGCGTTCCTTGTTCTTGCCGAGGGGGTTGTTGACGAGGGAACCGTTGAAAACCATCTGGGTGGAGCCGCCGCCGTCCAGGTTGTAGGCGACCCGCGCCCCCAGATCCACGAAGAGCTGCGCGAAATCGGTCATGGTGATGCCGTTGCTGTACCCGGCGGAACGGCCATCCACCACGACGAAGACGAAATGATTTGCGGCGATCATTCCCAGTCCCGTCCTGGGCTGGGTGCCCTGGATGGAGTGGTTGCCGAAGTTGGTGTCGATCTCGAGTTTGTCGATGCCTTCAATGGCGGTTCCGGCGTCGACGAGCGTGGGACCGAAGGAGAGGGTCTGCCAGGCGCCGTCGGAGATCAGTTTCGCGGCGTTGGTGCTGGTTTCGTCATAGCTGACCATGGTGCCGTCCCGCATGATCGCCAGACCCTGGCGGGCCGGTTCGTCACGGAACGCGACACCGTCGCGGATGATGATTCCGGTGTCGCGGAAACCGTAGTAGTCGCCGTTGATGGCGAACAGGGCCCCGACGTTCTCCGCGATCGCCGTCGGGTACTCGATGATGTTGGTTCCGAAACTGTTCTTCGCGAAGGCGTTGCGCAGGGCTGCGGCGTCGTTCAGTTTCACGTCGGCCACGTACCAGGCCTTGGCGGAGTTCCCGGAACCGGAGGAGTGCGGGGTGATGGTGATCTGCCGGTCGCTGGAGGTGTAGGTCGTGCCCTCGAGCACCCCGTCCCCCGCCGAGGTGGCGGTTGCGGTGGCGGTAGCGCTGGTCTGGGTGCCGGGCAGCCCCTGGTAATCGGACGCCGAGGTGACATCGGTGTGCTCTATCAGGTACCGGTCGAGGGCCCAGGCCGTGCCACCCACCGCTGCGAGCCCGATGGCCCCGGCGGCGCCGGTGATGACGGCTCGGCGGGAGATGCGCGAGGTGGGTCGTGAGTTCGTCATGCCGAACACCTTCGTGAACCGCACTGTGCGGGACCTGTGGTGACGCTTCGCGCACGGCATGAGCATCGACGCTAGACTGTGCCATCGAGCCGGGGCGTTAGCTCAGCCGGTCAGAGCAAGGGACTCATAATCCCTGGGTCGCGGGTTCGAGCCCCGCACGCCCCACGAAAAGACGGGGCCCGCAGGAACTGGATTCCTGCGGGCCCCGTCTTCAGTGTTTTTCACTCACCGGTCTTCGGCAATCCGGGCCTGACGGGCACCGGCCTCGGGGAGACCGGCTGACTCGGAGACACCGATGGGCTCGGAGACGGCGGTCCCGAAGGAGACGGAGAGGGGCTCGGCGACACCACGGGAGGTGGAGGAGACACCGGGGTGCAGGCCTGCGCCGAGGACTGCTCCCCACCGTGGGTGAGGGTGGCCCGGTTCAACATTCCCGTCCCGTTCTCCCCCGCATCCAGTGTGCAGTCAGCGGCCGTCTTGGTGATTGCCGCGGACACCTTTGCACGAACCTCGATGACGAAGGTGTGAGAGGCACCTGCCTCAATGGCCTGGTTGGTTGCAAGGACCTTGTCCGTGACGCCGTCGAAACCGGCATTGGCCACCGGACCACCCTCGACCGAAACCAGCGAGACCTTCTCGATGGAAACCCCCTCCCCGGGCGCGGGGGTGTCGCTGAGGTCGTAGGAGCCCGCCCGGATTCCGGTGTTGGTCACCGTGATCCTGTACGTGGTGGTTGCGTCCTGGCCTTCCTGCCGGGTGTCCTGGATCTCCTTGGTCACCTTCACCTCCGGGGGGTTGAGGAAGGTGTTGACGACCTTGATGCCGATCTCGGAGATCGTGTTCGGATCGTCGGTTTCAACCGGGATGGCGTTGGCCCAGTCACCCGGGGTCACCTCGTGACTAGTGGCTCCTCCGGTGTCCGTCTCCTCACCGAAGCAGCGCGCACCCAGCGGCAGCCTGGCCTCCGCCCCGGTGGCGTCGGTGACGGTGACGCTCTGCCCGCCCTTGAGCTTGACGGGACCACTGAACACGGTCGTCCCGGCCGCACCGTTGGCATCAGGCAACTGGCAGGTGACGGTGACGGTGAATTCCTTTTCCTTGGCGGCCTCCACCGCTGCCGCATCCCCGGCCAGTTCCTTGGTGACCTTGACCTTTCCGGCCGAGTAGTAGTTGGTGAGTGACGCCTTGACGCTCTGGCCCACCAATCCGTCAGCATCCCAACCGATGGTCACGGTGCTGGACGGGGGCTGTGCTTGCGGATCGGCATCTGCGGCGTCCGTCTCCGTGACCACGCAGACGCTGCCGACCGGGATCCCGGTGATCGGGTCGCTGTCGGCCGAGGTGGCGCCGTCCCCGACTTTCACCTTGACGTCGGCTTTGTTCAGCACCTCCTTGCCGTCCAGGGTGCAGACCACGGAGAAGGTGAACTCGTCCCCGCCCGCGAAGGGAGCCACGCCCTGTCCTTCGAGTTGCTTGGTCACGGTGAGAGCACCACTGGCAACGTAGCCCGCATCGATGGTCGGATCATCGGTGTTTTCCGGCAGCACCACAGGAGCGCTCTGGCCGGTGGTGGTATCGGCATTCGAGTCGAGAGCGGTGTCGGATCCGGCTGTCTGCTGGGTGAAACCGTCTCCCGCCTTGCCGAAGGTGACGGTGTATCCGGCCGCGTCGGAGGCCCGCAGGTTCGGGAAGCCGTAGGCGCCCTGGGCGTCGGTTCTCGTGCTGAGCAGGACCGCGTTGCCCAGGTCGTCGGTTCCCTTCAGGCTGACCTCCACCCCGGCCACGGGCGGTTCGTCCGATCCGTCGAACTGATCCTGGATTCCGTTGCGGTTGATGTCCAGCCAGGTGCGGTCGCCGATGCTGCTGCTGATGACCTGCTCCGTGCGGGCGATCGGACCGACGGGGAACTGGAAACCAGTTGCCCGGGCGAACGCCTTGTTGGTGTAGATGTCTCCCTCGGCGTTCCCGATCCCGACCATGGTGATGTCGAACTCGAGAACCTCACCGGAACCGAATGAACCGGGTTGGATCACCCGCAGGGCAGTGACCTCGGAGGCCGCGGCCGGGCAGGTGCCCGTTCCGTAGACCGCATTCCCGCCCGCCGGGGAATCGCACCACGTGGTGCTTCCCGTCGCGGAATTGCTGGCGTCATCCGGGTCCTGGTTCACATCACCGGCCGAGGTGTAGAGAACCTTCGCAGCCGCTGTGCCCTTGGTGATGGCAGCCGACTGGAACTCGAAGGTTCCGGAGTACTTCGTCTCGGTCACACCCGTCAAACCGGTGGTGACGCCGTTGCGGGGCAGGACATCGATGACGTCCGGGTTCTTCACGCTGTCGGCCTCGGGGCTGGGCAGCGTGTTGGTCAGGCGCACCCGCCACTTGTTCGGCTCATTGGTGGTCTGGCCCGGGAGGTTCACCTGGGTCACGGGGGTCAGGGCCTTTTTCTGCAGCTTGATCCCGGCCAGATTCGCGGTGACGATCTCCGCATGATCGGTGCGCTGTTCCAAGGTGGAGGCGTCGTCCTCGGCCCAGACCACGACATCGTTGATGTACGTTCCGTTGACCGCGGCCGGGGAGATCTCGGTGGTGACGATGATGGGTTCCATGGCCTTGTTCACCTCGTGACCGGGGAACACCCATCGCAGGTAGGTCTCCCCCGCGTCACAGGCCGGGCGTTTGGCATCGGCAGGGGTGGAACCCTCGGAGACCACGGCCGGACTGATCGAGGCGGAGGTGAAAGAAGCGGCGGTGGGGAGACAGTCCTCCACCCACACGTCCTTCAGGATGCCGGGAACCTGGGCCGGCGAGGTCAGGGAAGCAGCGAGCTGGAACTGGGCGATGTCGCCGCCGGTCACCTGCGGGGGAACCGAGCTGAAATCGCCGGAGGTTCCCTTGCGGACCTGTTTGTCAACCCGGACCTGGGCGGCTGCCAGGATGAGACGATCCCCGTACTGGCCGGAGTGGTTCGCCGGATCGTAGCTGGAACGCCCCCACGCGGCACTGTGGTCCAAGAGTTCCTGCTTGGTCAGTTCCGCCATGTTGACCCGCTTCACACCACCCCAGTTCGGCAGGATGTCGCCGGTGGGGCGGCCGGAGTCGACCACCTCGTGGCTGATGGCCACGACCATCCGGACCCCGACGCCGACCGTCTCGTTGTTGGCGACGGGTTCGGGCAGCACCGTGTAGATGCGCACCCGGGAAACCGCGGAATAAACCCCCCGGGCCAGCAGATCCGGATCATTGCCCGGGACAGCGGCCGGATCGTCGTACCAAGGACCTTGGGCCTCGCCACATTCCGAGGCCTCACCATTGCCCCCGGGCGTCGCGGAGTACTGAACCTGGATGCTGGGTACCTGGGAGGATTCCGTCGCGTAGGTGGCGCTGCCGTTCACCAAGGCATTGTTGTAGCCGGAAACCCACACAGGTGCGCCTGCGGAGGCAACCTTTTGGAAATGAGCGTTGGGGTCGGTGCTGGCCGGGACGTTCCTGGCCTCGAGTCGCAGACGTGAGCTGTCCCAGGAATCGCACATCAGGGCGCTGATCTTTCCGGGGAATCCGGGATTGCTCCCGACTATCTCGAGCTGGGACTGGATGTCCTGGGTGGGAGCAACGGTGATGCCCCCGGACATCCGGGTGGCGCCTCCCGCTGGTCCTTCACCCTGGGATGAATCCGATGGACTGAATTTTTGTGCGCTCATGTTCCCCGGGCTTCCCGGAACACCTTCGAAGGACTTGGAGAAACCCGTCCCAAGGCTGACCTGGGGAGTGGTGCTGCGGTGATTGTTCCAGTCCTTCTCGTCCTGCGAGTCGTCACCGGGCGCAGCGCTGGTCTGAACATCCGCGGGGGTCAGGCCGGTTATGTTCAGGTTGGTGTAGGAGTTCTTGGTGGCAAGGGTCCAGGTGTTGTCCGCCTCCACACCGAAATCCTTGATGGTTGCCACGGGCGTGTAGACGATGAACGATGTGGAGACCGCGTAGGCCGTGTCCGATGGGATGGCGTTCCCGGCTGGCCTGAGTGTCTGTCTCGGGTAGGTCCACAGGGTCATGTCGGCATTCTTGACCGTGAACTTGGCGGGTTGTCCCGGGCCGTCCTGGGTGATTTCAACCTTTCCCGAGTCCCTCACCGAATTCAACGGGGTTCCACCGCTCACACCGATCTTCGGGCCGGGCGCGCTGTAGAAGTAGTCGTACGGGTAGACGCGGCTGCCGTACTTCGCCAGGTCCGCCTTGATGGCTGCGATCTTTCCTGCGTCCAACCCGGGATACATCGCCTCGGGAGTCACGTCGTCGGTCCACGTGATGTCCCCTGTCGCGGGCATGGCTCCCTTCCCACCGGCAGGAGCGCCGATGAGCGCGGTGTAGGCGGTCATCTTGCAGGTCACGGACTTGTCCCATGGACAGGCGGTGTTGGTGGGGCCATACACGTAACCCTGGTTCCGCGTGGGCGAAATGCTGTTCTTGGAGATGTCCCACTTCAACCGGGAGGAGGCGGTAACGGTGGCCACCGTGGGACTGGAGACCGTGGTCGCGCCATCCGCGGCGAGCTCGGCCGAGGCCAGCGGTAGGGCGGTTCCGTTGGGCACGAGATTGCTCACCTTGGCCGTGAAATCGAAGAAATCAGAGCTGGCAGCAGGCTTGCTCCCGAGATTGCAGACGAGGCTCTGCTCAGGCATGGAATCCAAGGAGTTCGCCGACAACGGGAGCTGGGGCGTGGGCAGTTTCTCCGGGGTCAGGGCCGATCCCGGACCCGTGCAGAATCCGGGTAGCTCCTCCATGTAGATTCCCTTGGGGAAACCGATCTTGACGGTGGTGTTGTCCCCGGCATCCAGGTTCACCCCGTATTGGACCCTGTAGGTGATGCTGTCGTTGACCCGGACAATTCCGTTGGTTGCGCTGGAGTCGTTTCCCGCCGAGTCGTCGGCATCGAATGACGAGGTGCCGTCGCTCTTGACCGTGACATCGATGCTCAGTTGTGGGGCGGCGTGTGCGGTCACGGGGGACATCGCCCCGAGCAGGGCACCAATCCCCAGAATGGTGAGGGCACGTGTTCTCCACCTGCCAGCCGTCTTCAGAGCCATTTCTTCCCCCTTGGGCGCATCGACTAGACACCTGTCGCCGGGAACCGGCGAAAATCAGGCAGCTGCATCATAACCGCAAACATCGTTCGACACTAACCAAAAGGTTGGGGAAACCAGATTCCATGCGGTGAATCGCGTTCAGGGACGTTCCCCGATCCCATCCGTCCGGGGAATACGAACCGCTTCCCTGCGAGGTCAGCCCCAAAGCCGGAAGACCTCCCGGATCTCGGTGGCGCCGTCGACCTATTCAAGAGTCCTGTCGATGGTCTCATCCATCTTGAGGGCGGCCTGAATGCTCGGCGCGGCGTTTCCCCCGGGGACGTCTTCTCCGCCGAATCGTGGGGCGGGGCGAGTTCGATGGTTCCGGTCGGTTTATCGAGGATCAAGGTGGTGGAACCGAGGATTGTCCAGCACAGTTCGGAGGAGCACAGATGCCTATCCGCCGCCGCCTCGGCCCGGGCGTGGGCATGAAAATCACCCGTCCGCAGGTTCCTGCGGACGGGTGATTGCTGCTCTACCGCGATTCGCCCCTCCGGGGTTTGGCCGATTCGCTCTCCTGGAGCTTGGCCCGCTCCAAGGCGCGTTTCCTGGCCGTTTCGGAACGCTCGGCGATGCGCTGGGCGTTCTGCTCGTTCCGGGTCAGGTTGCGGCCGGATTCGGGGTCGAAGACCATCATGTTCTCCGGCATGAAGTAGAGCCTGGCCTCCTCACCCTCCAGGATCTGGGACCTGGGGTCGAGGTTGACGATGAACTGGGTGCGCATGCCCTCGCCGTCGAGGTCCCGGTCCAGTTCCTCCAGTGTGCTCTGCACCGAGGGATCGGACTGGAACGGGATGTAGGCGTACTGCTCATTGCCGAGCCATTCGGTGACGTCGGCCACCGAGCTGAAGACCACCGCCCCTGCGGGGGGAGTTGCCACGTCGGCGTCCTTGATGTGTTCGGGACGCAACCCGACGATGACGACCTTCTTGCCGGCCAGGTCCTCGCGGGCGCTCTCCGGGATGGGGACGGTGGCCATGGGAAGTTCCAGGTGACCCTCCCGAACCGTGGCGGGCAGGAAGTTCATCGGCGGCGACCCGATGAAACCCGCGACGAACAGGTTCACCGGTTCCTCGTACAGTTCCCTCGGGGAGGCGCACTGCTGCAGCACCCCGCGTTTCAGCACCGCGACCCTGTCCCCCAGGGTCATGGCCTCGGTCTGGTCGTGGGTGACGTAGATGGTGGTGATGCCCAGCCGGCGCTGCAGGCGGGAGATCTCCGTGCGCATCTGGCCACGCAGCTTGGCGTCGAGGTTGCTCAACGGCTCGTCGAAGAGGAACGCATCGGCCTCCCGGACGATCGCACGTCCCATCGCGACGCGCTGCCGCTGGCCACCGGACAGGTTGGCGGGTTTGCGTTCCAGGTGTTCTGTCAGTTCCAGCATCTCGGCCGCTTGATCCACCCGGTTCCGGATCTCCTGTTCCGGGAGTTTGTTGCGGTTGAGGCGCAGCGGGAAGGCGATGTTCTCCCGGACCGTCAGGTGCGGGTACAGGGCGTAGTTCTGGAAGACCATGGCCAGGTTGCGGTCCTTGGGGGCCAGATCGTTCACGGGTTTCCCGTCGATCAAAAGCTCCCCGGAGGTGATGTCCTCCAGTCCGACGACCATGCGCAGGGTCGTCGACTTGCCGCAGCCGGACGGGCCGACGAAGATCATGAACTCGCCGTCTGCAATGTCCAGGTTGACGTCGTTGACGGCCTTGAAACCGTCTCCGTACTCCTTGACGATGTTCTTGAGGGTGATTTGGGCCATAACTTTCTGCTCCTTGTCGAGGTCAGCCCTTGACTGCGCCAGAGGTGAGGCCGGAGACGATCCGGCGCTGGAAGATGAGAACGAGCACGACCACGGGCACCGTCACGACGACGCCCGCGGCGCAGATGGCGCCGGTGGGTGACTCGAACTGGCTGGCGCCGGTGAAGAAGGCCAGCGCCGCCGGAACGGTGCGTGCCTTGTCGCTGGTGAGCGAGATCGCGAAGACGAAGTCATTCCAGGCCGTGAAGAACACGATGATCGCGGTGGTGAACACCCCGGGTGCCGCCAGGGGCACGATCACCTTGCGGAACGCCTCCCAGCTGCTCGCACCGTCAACCTGGGCGGCCTGTTCCATCTCCCAGGGAATCTGCTGGAAGAAAGCGGAAAGGGTCCAGATCGACAGCGGCAGCGTCAACACCAGGTAGGGCAGGATCAATCCCGGGATGGTGTCGAACAGGTGGATCTGACGCCACAGGTCGAACAGCGGGGTGACCAGCGAGATCACGGGGAAGAACGAAACCGTGAGCGCGGTGCCGAGGATGAGCCGCTTGCCCGGGAAATCGAGCCTGGCGATGGCGTAGGCGCAGAAGGTGGCCAGGATCACGGCGATGAGCGTCGCCACGAGAGTCACCAGAATCGAGTTGAGCAGGGCGGGAAGGAACAGGTCCTTCGCACCCCCGGTGAAGATCAGCTCGTAGTTCTCGAAGGTGGGGTGCACAGCCCAGAAATTGCCGTCGGCGCGGTCCGCGCTCGGTTTGAGCGACAGGTTGACGATCCAGATCAGCGGGATGATCGTGTAGACGATGATCGCGATGGTTGCGATGAGCTGCCAGAACTTCTGGCCAGCGGTGAGTTCACGAGTCATCTCCGCTCACCTCCTTCCCTTGGCGAGGTCCACGCGGAAGCCCTTGACGAAGATCACTGCGATGATGACCACGCACAGGAACAGCAACACCGAGACAGCTGAGCCGAGGCCCACCTCCGTGCGCGAGATGGTCTGGTTGTAGGCGACCAGGGACAGTGAGGCCGTGTCGTGGCTGCCCGCGGTCATGATGAAGATGTTGTCGAAAATGCGGAAGGCATCGAGGGTGCGGAACAGCAGCGCAACCATGATCGCCGACTTCATGTTGGGCAGCACGACGCGCCGCATCCGTTCGCCCCACGTGGCGCCGTCGACGATCGCGGCCTCCTCCATGGCCGAGTCGATCTGGGTCAGGCCCGCCAGCAGCAGCAGCGACATGAAGGGTGTGGTCTTCCAGATCTCGGAAACGCAGATCGGGACCATGGAGGTCCAGAACCCGCCGAACCAGTTGAAGTCCTTGGGGAAGACCCCGAAGCTCAGGCTGTGCAGCAGGGGATCGACGAATCCGGTGTCGGTGGCGAGAGCGTAGAACCAGGAGAACGCCGAGACCACGGTGATGATCGAGTACGGGATCAGCACGATGGTGCGCAGCAATCCGCGGCCGAGGATGATCTTGGCCATCGCCAGGGCGATCAGGAACCCGAGGACGAGTTCGACCACCACCGTGACGACGGTGATGAACACCGTGGTCCCGAAGGCCTGCCACCAGAGCGGGTCGCGCAGGATGATCAGATAGTTCCCCAGGAACACGAATTTCTGCGCCCCGGGATCGGTGAGCCGGTACTTGAACAGGGAGCTGTAGACGGCCTGGAGGATCGGGTAGAAGGTCACCAGGACCATGATCACGAAGGCCGGGCCGGCGAGTTTCCAACCGAGCCTGCGTTCCTCCCTGGCGCGATCCGATATGCGTGACTTGCCGGAACTGGACTTGCTCACAGTAACGCCTCCCCCTTGAGAACCTTCAAGATCAGTTCGGTGGACTGTTTCGGTGTGGTCGCCGGATCCACCGAGTCGGGCGGCGACCAGGTGCGCTGGATCGCCGTCGACAGATCCCCGTAGTAGGCGGTTCGGGGCCGCTGGACCGCGGCGTCGAGCGACTCCCTGATGGCGTCGGCCATCGGGAACTTCTCACGGATCTCGGCATCATCGAAGACCGCCGCCCTGGAGGCCGGGTTACCGGTGCCCAGCATGTAGTCCTTCTGGTGCTGCTCGCTGGTGATGCACTTGATCGCCTTCCAGGCGAGATCCTGCTTCTGGGAGGCCGAGTTCACCCCGAGCTCGATCCCACCGAACGGCGGTGCGGATTCCTTGTCCGCGTCCACCCGGGGATAGGTGGTCCAGGCGACGTCGTCGATGAAGGAAACCCCGTTGGCCTTCATGGCAGCGTATACGTAGGGCCAGTTCAGCATGAATCCCGAGCTGTCCTCGGCCTGGAACATGTTGAGCGACATGGTCTCGTCCATCGACGACATCGCAGGTCCGACGACCCCGGAGTGGGAGAGTTTCGAGATCAGGGCCGCGGCCCGCTGGCCGGCCGGGGTGTCGAGTCCCAGTTCGGTGTCCTCGGCGGTGGCGCCCTCGTTCTCGACGATCTTCCCACCGGCTCCCGAAACCAGCGCGTTGATGAGGACGGTGTATCCCTCGTAGCGCTTGCCCTGCACCGCGATGTCCTTGCCGGTTGCCTTGGCGGCCTCCATCAGCTGGTCGAAGGTGACGGGCCGGGTCATGTCGAGTCCGGCCTGTTGGGCCACTGACTTTCGGTACCACAGCAGCTGGGTGTTGGCCCAGAATGGTGCCGCCACCAGCTTGCCCTTCCAGTTGGATGCGTCCAACGAGCCCTTCACCCGGTCCGCGGTGAAGTCCTGTTTGTACTGTTCGGGGACATCCACCAAGTAGTTGGCCTCGGCGAATTCCGGTACGACCACAGGATCCAGGCTCATGATGTCGACCCCGGAGTCGTGGGCCGCCAGGCGCCGGATGAGCTGTTGCCGCTGGTCCGAGGCATCGTTTGGTAGTTGCTCCACCCTGATGGTGTATTCGCCGCCGGAAGCCGCACTGCACTCGGCCGCCAGCTGCGCCTGCCCGCCCCCGGTCGCGGAGGCCCCACCGCCGTCAGGGTTTATGAACCATGTCAGCGTCGTACCTCCCCCCGATCCTGACGAGCACGCCGCCAAACCCGGAGCAATCAGAGCGGCGGTCGCCAGAAACGCGACTGCCCTGGTTTTGAACCTCATCGTTCTCCTCACGAACTGCAAAGTTCTCTCTGCGTTGAAACTGCGTGTTCTCGTCACCCTAGAGGAAATCCGGGCCGTGTGGGAGAAAAAAATCCAAATCTTGGCATGTGTTCGCGTGCCCGGGCGGGAGGACCGCGCGCGGCACCGGAAACGACGAACGCCCCGCCCGGTGAGGTTTCACCCGGTCGGGGCGCAGAAGATGCAGCTCCCCGGACTGGACTCGAACCAGTAACCCTTCGATTAACAGTCGAATGCTCTGCCAATTGAGCTACCAGGGATCATCACGGCCTGCTGGCCACGCGGAGAGACTCTAGCAGGGTCTCCCCGGGAACGCCAATCAGCTCGGCTGGAGCATGGTGGCGCTCTCCACACCCGTCAGCACGAGGTGATCGACGCGGTTGAAGCAGCGCAGCTCCGTGTCATTCCCGGGGAACAACCGGAACCACGAGACCGAGGTGTTGTCGAGGGCGAACCAGCTCGAGGTCTCCCCCACGATCTGGCCGGAACGCCGGGTCAGCTCGGAGGGGCAGAACAGGGCGGTTGCGAACAGGGAACCGATGGCCCCGTGGCTGACGAGCACCACGCAGTCGTCGGGGTCGAAGTCCCGGCGCAGCCACGTCACCAGGTCGTTGGCGCGCTCGATGGCCTGCTCGAGGGTCTCGAACGGTCCCTTCCACCAACCCTCCTCCGTGACCTCCTCCGGTAGCACGATCCGGGGCGAGACCTCCTGGAGCACCGAGCGGGGCGATCCCGGATGGTGGCGGTGATCCGTGATCGGGCCGACGAACGGTCCGCTGCGTTCCATCAGATCACTCCTGACCGTCACCTCCATGTCGAGGACCTCGGCCAGGGGGGCCGCCGTTTTCAGGGCCCGCATGAACGGCGAGGAGAACAAGTGGGTCGGGTGCGGGACGAACCCCGGGAACCAGTCGGCCAGCGCCCCGGCCTGGCTCACTCCGAGGTCGGTCAGCCCGGGGTCGGGCACCCTGAGTGTCTCGTCGCGTTTCTCCGCCCAGGTCTTGTTGTTGATGGATTCGGCGTGCCTGATGAAGATGATGTCCACGAGGGAAGAACCTACCGTTCAGAACCCGTACTCGGATCTCAGCCGATCGGTCTCTGCCACCACGAAGGCCGCCGTCCCGGGATCCTCCAGACTGGCCCCACCGCTGGCGCTGGCCAGCCAGGTCACGTCCCCGTCCAGGAGGTTGCGGCGGGCGATGATCTGCACGGCCCCGCGTGGCAGGTCGTGGTTGAAGGTCATCACCGTCGACGCGAGCACCCGTTCCCGGAAGATCGACAACAGCTCCCCCGGGGAGTCGAGCACACATTCGAAGCGTTCCCCACCGGCTTCCCAGAACAGCGCGGATCCCTCTTCCCGCCATCCCCCGCGAAGCACCTCGTCCCATCCCCAGCCCCGCCACCGACCGTCGAGTCGCGCAACGAGCATGCCCGTGGTGGCCACCACCACTCCCCCGGGCCCCTCGGCCCACCCGAGCGTGCGGCCCCGGGCTCCGGTGACCGCCTCCACATCCGGGCGATGGGGCATGTGGCGTGTTCTGTTCGGCATGGACCAATTGTGCCCGCGAAACGGTTGGGTGTTTCCCCGGGGCGGTCGGGTGTTGTCACTTCTCCCCGATGTGTTGGCGATCCTTCCCGGTGCTCTGGTCCCGGTCCTCACGCGGTGGCAGCGTTCCGGTCATGGACACCACGAAACTCGTTTTCCCGGCCCCGCTGCCGTGCGCCGAGGAGGAGAAGAACCTGGCCAGGAGGATCGAGGCGGGGCTCTACGCCGAGCACCTGATCGCCACCGGCGACCACCGCCACCCCCACAGCGCGCTGAGACGGGTGGTCGAGGATGGTTCCCGGGCCTGCGAGACCCTCTTCCGGAGGAACCTCCGGCTCGTCATGAAACTGGCGGGCCGGGCCGCGAATCGCACGGGCCTGCCCCTCGACGACCTGTTCCAGGAGGGGTGCCTGGCACTGGGTGAGGCCATCCGGCACTTCGATCACGGGCGCGGCATGCGTTTCAGCACCCTCGCCCACGAATACGTCTCACGGGCCCTGGGGCGTGCCGTGCGCACCCGGTGCGGGAGTCTGGACCTGGTGAGACCCGCCGACGGCAGCCGCCGCCCGGTGCAGTTCACGGACCTGGACCAGGCGCCGTCCCGTCTCCTGACCTGCGACGGCGGTTTCGAGGTGGTCGAGTCCTCCTCCATGGATTTCCTCGACCTGTTGGGGGTTGGCGGGTTGGTTCTGAGGCTGCGTTTCGGGATCGGGACCGCCTGCCACACCCGCGACCAGGTGGGGGTCGCGCTCGGGATGTCGGCGACGAGCGTCAAACGCATCGAGGAACGCGCCCTTGGGGAGGCGCGTCAACTGTTGGACGCGGAACGCTGCCGGATCGAGGTCCTCAGGAAAGGTTCTGTTCCAGGAGCCGCTTGCGGCGCAGCTCGAGCCCGGTCAGCTCCTCGAACATCGCCTTGTGCGGTTCCGGTTCCTTGACGGGATCGGTTCGCTGGAGCCTGGATTTCAGTCCGGTTATCCGCCGGGACAGATCGGCCAGCTGGAGCCGGTTCGTGTGGGCCAGGGAATAGTTCTCGTCCGCCTGTCGCAGGAGGGGTTCGACGAGCAGCATCACGAGCAGTTGGAGCACCAGCTCGTTGGGGCAGCGTCGTCGCAGCTCCTCCGTCCAGCCGTCCCCCGGTTCGGTTGCGGAGATCACCCGGAACACCGCGGCATAGCCGGGGTGGGTGAACTGCTCGGGCCGAACCGAGTTCCAGGCCTGGTCGAAGGTGAACGGGTACTGGAGCATCAGCTTCAGGGTGTCGCGTTCCAACCGCAGCGCAGGGTCGTTCGGATCGGGCCAGTCCGCGTCGGTCCTGCCGGGCCTCGGGTTCGAGTACCGCTCGGCGCTGCCGCCCGGGGCGCGGCGGGACCGGTTCGCGGCCTCCCGGCGCACGTCCTCCAGGTCCATGCCGAGCATGTCGGCCAGTTCCCTCAGGTACTGGTTCACCAGGGATCGGTCACGGATCGCACCCAGCAATCCGGCGGCCTCGCGGAGCGCACCCAGGCGCCCGTCGGCGCGTTCCAGGTCGTAGCCCTTCAGGACGTTGGACATCACGAACCGGTACAGCGGGATCCGCCTGCCGACGAGCTCCCGGACCGCGGCCTCCCCGTCGCGCTGCCAGAGGTCGCAGGGATCGAGCCCCGACGGTTCGACCGCGACATAGGTCTGGACCATGAAGTGGTGGTCCCCCTGGAAAACCTTCAACGCTGCCTTCTGTCCCGCCGCGTCGCCGTCGAAGGTGAAGACCACCTCACCGTGCAGCCCGTCATGGGTGCCGAGGAGACGCTGGAGCATACGGGCGTGATCGTCACCGAAGGCGGTTCCGCAGCTGGCCACGGCGGTGTCGACCCCGGACAGGTGGGCGGCCATCACATCGGTGTAGCCCTCGACCACCACCGCCTGCGCGCGTTTCCCGATGGCCCTACGGGCCAGGTCCAGGCCGTAGAGCACGTGGGATTTCTTGTAGACGGGGGTTTCGGGGGTGTTGATGTACTTGGCCGGCAACCGGTCGTCGTCAAAGATCCGGCGACCGCCGAAACCCAGCACCGAGCTGGCCGAGTCGCGGATCGGCCACAGCAGCCTTCCGGAGAAGAAGTCACGGCCACCGTCGCGCACGAGTCCCGCCGCCCTCAGCGTGGCCTCGTCGAAACCCCTCGAGGTGAGCGCCTGCCTCAGCGCGTGCCCGCCACGGGGGGCGTAGCCGAGCACGAACTGTTCCGCGACGGCCCGGTCGAAACCCCGCTGGTCGAGGAACTGGCGCGCCGTCACGGCCTCCGGGGAGGCCAGCTGGGTGGCGAAGAACTCCTGGGCGGCGGCGTTCGCCTCGAGGATGCGTTTGCGCTGTCCCGGCGGCTGGCCGGGTCCCTGACCGTCGTCGGTGATCCTCAGGGTGATCCCGGCGCGGTCCGCCAGGGTCTGCACGGCCTCGGTGAAGCTGAGGTTCTGCTGGCGTTGCAGGAAGGTGATGACGTCACCGCCCTCACCGCACCCGAAGCAGTAGAAGAAACCACGCGACGGGGTGACGGTGAAACTCGGGGTCTTCTCGTCGTGGAACGGGCACAGCCCCTTCCATGACCCACCGCCCGCGGAGCGCAGGGCGACGTAGTCGCGGACCACGTCATCTATCCGGCAGCGCTCCCGAACCAGTGCGATGTCCTCGTCGTTGATCCGCCCTGCCATGGCGGGAAGTGTAGTGCGGGTTCACAACCAGCCGCGTTCGGTGGCGATCCGCGCCGCCTCAACCCGGTTGGCCGCGCCCGTCTTGCCGATCGCGCTGGACAGGTGATTGCGCACCGTGCCCGGGGACAGGAACAGTTTCCGGGCCAGCCTCGCGACGGGTTCCCCGTCCCGGGCCAGACGCAACACCTCCTGTTCCCTGGCGGTCAGGGGGTTGGGGCCACTGAACAGCAGATCGTTGGCGAGCTGCGGATCCACGGTACGAAGACCCGCGTGGGCGCGCCGCACCGCCTCGGCGAGCCGCGCCGCCGGGGTGGTTTTCACCACGAAACCGACGGCCCCCGCATCCAGTGCGCGTCTCAGGTAGCCGGGGCGGTCGAAGGTGGTCACCATCACCACCCGCACCCCGGGAAGCTGGTCCCGGACCTGCCGGGCCGCTTCCACGCCGTCGATACCGGGCATCTGGATGTCCAACAGACACACATCGGCCCCGGATTCCCGGGCCGCGGCCACCACCTCGTCGCCCCGCCCGGTCTGGGCAACCACCTCGATGTCGGGTTCGAGGTCGAGCAGCGCCCCCATGGCCCCGCGGACGAGAGCCTGGTCGTCGGCGAGCAGCACCCTGATCACCACATCGCCACCACCTCGAAACCCCCGAGCGGGGATGTGCCGCAGCGGAACTCACCGCCGGCCGCGGCCACCCGTTCCCGCATCCCGGTAAGACCGTTGCCCTCTCCCCCCGCGTATCCGTCACCGTCGTCGACCACC